>CAZVAH010000163.1:0-4959 GCA_964625035.1 uncultured Bacteriovoracaceae bacterium
CTGTATGCCTAGTGCCTTTACCCAATCCTCATCTGCCTGGACAATCCTTGACTCAATCAACACCTGCGGAGTGGCCTTATCCAGCCTTTTTACCATAGCATGGGTAGCATCTACATGCCTTTTTATATCCTTTACAATCAAGACATTTGTCCTGTCTTCTGCAGTAATGCTGCCCCTGGCAGAAACTATACCAACTTCTTTACCCTGAATAGTCTTTGCAATATCAGATGCCTTTGCAAAATTTACTGGTATGACCCTGGTCACTAAGTCTTCTAATTTTTCCTTTGTCTTTTTAGAGGCAAGCTGACTTTCCTGGGCTGCTCTTATCTTAGTTGCAGGAGCAATCCTCACCACATTTCCTATCTGCATTTTCCCTAGGTCCTTACTCTCTAGAATCACATCCAGGGCCTGATCCCATGGCACATCTTTCAGCCTTATAGTGATTGTGCCCTTTACATCATCCGAGGTAACAATATTTAAACCACTCACATCTGCAATAATCCGCAACACATTATGTATATCTGCATTCTGAAAATCCAGAGATATACGTTTGCCTCTATACTTAGGTTTGAGGGTGGGCCCTATCACAGATGGCCCTGCTATTTTCTTGCCAAGAACCTTTGCCTCCTTACCCTTTGGCGAAACATGCTTGGCTGCCTCTACCTTGGTGGAAACCACCTTTACCTGGGTTTCCTCTGGTTTTACTGAGGCCTTCTTTAACCCTGCTGGTATGTCAAAGTCCATAAACAGTGTGTTCTTATCTTGTGTAACAAAGTATGGAGCCATCTGTTTCATTGTGATCTCAAAGACTACGTCACTACCTTTCTGGATAGGTAGAATGTGATCAATAACCGTAACAAAATTCTTTGTAATATAAGGTCGTGCCAGATGGTTTGGTATATTGGCATTATCAATACGAAGGAGAACCTTATCCGCCTTTCTTATAACATCATAACTGGTCTTCCCATCCAACCCTATCTTTAATCTGGACTTATTGTCTATATTCATAAAGTCAACGTTCTTTATGGTTACACCAGCAGCATACATAGGAAATATCAATATACCTATAAGTACCATAAGGAATATCTTTTTTTTCATATTACTTCTCCCCTTCTTCTTTTCTAAGACTCAGTACTACTTCCCTTGTATTCACACGGCCTCTATAGTCTTTGAAATGCTGTTTTATGGTAATACCATTAGGCGATATACGAGTTACAATGCCGGAATTTTCACCAACAAACATACCTTCTTTTATTATGTAACCCATTCCTGAAGAATCCTGAATAAGGGCACCCTTTCTACTGCCCCAAATTATGCCCACAAGCTTTATCTGGGATAGCGTAAGTTTCTGGAGTGGACTTAAATATTCTTTCCTACCCTTGCCTTCTGCAATCTCAGGAGAAATCCCTATCGTAAAAAGTTTGAATGGATCACGTTCGCCCTTAATTACATATTCAAGCCTTTCATTCTCCTCACTCACTACTGGCTTTGGTGACTCTACTTTCTTTGTCTTAACAAACTTCTTCGGGGTATAGGTTACAGCTTTCTTATTACCATCCGAGCATGCTACAAGTCCTGCTACAATAATACCGATAAAGATAAGATATATAAATCTTTTCATTCTGTTCATTTTTTCTCTGCCTCTTCTATAAACTTATACGTATTGGCATTACATGAAGTAGCAAGAATCATGTCTCCACTTGGGGCCATCTTTGGAGAAGACATAACTATATTTGATATATTCACTATCCTTGGCATCTTGGAGACCTTATCAAAAAAAGATACTGTATCTTTGTAACTACCTTCCACCTTAACATCAACAGGTATCTCTGCATAAAAGTTCTTAGACACCTCGTTTTGAGGTCTAAACAAAACAAACTCTAACCCTGATGCCTTACCAAGGGCAGAAATATTTTCTAATAAAGATGGGATCTCACTCTTATCAGGTAATTGTTTTAGTGCTACAATAAGTTTATGCCTAGTCTGCTCAAGTTCTGCCTCGTATCTGGGCTTTTCCTTTACAATTGCCTTTTTTGTAGAAAGTTCTGCCTTGTATCTTGCCAATTCTGGCTCCAGGGATCTTACCTGCCCAATAACCGGCCGGTAAAGAAACTGCCAGTACAGGACAACAACTACCCCAACAACCAATAATAGGATCAATATTTTAGCAGCCGGCCTTAATCTTAATATGATATCTATAGGGTCCATACCTTTCCTCACCTCGGTAATTTTACCTTACACTCTATCACAAATTTGTGATTAGATTTCTCCTGTTGTGTAAATACCAGTACTACACCTTTAAAGTATGGAGACATCTGAAGCGTCTTCATAAACAAGGCAATAGTAGGGTTATCTACAGCAAATCCATTGAGGGTAAGACTATCTCCTTTATTACTCAAAGATGAAAGCCACATCTTTTCAGGAATAATTATGCTAATCTGGTCAAGTATCTCAACAGGGCCTCGTTTCTTTGCCTTTAAAGCACTTATCACATCCAACTTGCGCTCAAGCTCCTGTTTGCGTTTTTTAAACGTTTCTATCTCGCCAGCAAGAGCAGTAATCTTTACAATATCAGCCTTGGTGGATATGATCTCTTGCTGAAGAGCATCCCTTTGTCTACTCGCAGATCCATAAAAAATGCTCATAGCAATAACTACTAAGACAATTGTCAAACCAAGGAGCACTACATGCTCTATCAAAACCTTTCGTCTTAACTCCCCCTTTATAGGTAACAGATTTATCTTTACCATTTGTCCTCCGCCTTCCTTAATGCAAGTCCTATAGCCACTGCCATTTGCGGCGCTATGTAGGCTATATATTCGGAGTCAAAGACCTTATCATCCCATAAAACCTCGTTAAATGGATTTATCATTTCCACAGGGATTTCTGTTTGCTTCTCAAGCATACCTATCAGACCGGGTAGTCTGGCTGAACCACCGCTTAGGAAGACCCTCTCTATGTTCTCGTTCACCATTGTAGAGAGAAAGAAGTCCAGAGTCCTCCTTATCTCCTGTACATAAGTCTCGGCTGCCATCTTAAATATATAATTTACCCTTTCTAAATCAATACCTACTATATCTGCACCTATCTTTATATTCTCTGCCCTCTCATAGCTTACCCCAAACTCCCTCTGAATGCGTTCTGTCAACTGGCGTCCTCCCATAGATATGTCTCTGGTAAAAACAGGTACGCCCTCCTTTATTATATTGATATTGATCATGGATGCACCCAGGTCTACCAAGGCTATTAAAGATTCTGGTGCATCAGGGTAATTGGCCTCATACATTGTCTCTAGGGCAAAAACATCTACATCCATAACCATGGTTTTAAGGCCTGCATTCCTGATGGCAGAGGCATAATCATCCACCATCTCCTTCTTGGATGCTACTAATAATACATCCATCATATCAGAACGGTCTATACTCTCACCCAATATAAAAGAGTCCAGATACACGTCATTTATATCAAATGGGATATATTGTTCTGCTTCTATCATCAATGACTGATCTAACTCAGCCTCAGTCATTATAGGCAATTCTGCCTTCTTCACAATCACGGAATGGCCTGAGATGGCAGTCGCTGTCCCCCTTGGCCTAATCTTCAAGTTATCTATAAGGCTCTTGATGGTCTCCATAACTGTCTCTGAATCCATTATGTCCTTATCTACAATACACTCGGCAGGCAACATCCCAAGGCCAATAGCCTTTAATTCATATCCACCCCTTACTTTCGCCAGATCTACCATCTTTATAGAATGCGAACCTATGTCTAAACCCAACAAGGACTTACTTTCAAATATCATACCTTACCCCACTCTTACTTCTTCTTTCCTTTAAATATTACTACTATATCCCCCTGCTTTACCAAATTCATCTCCTTTATAATCGTATGTTCTATGTAAGATCTGTCCTTTTTTAATAAAAATGCCTCCTGGGCAAGGAGATAATTTTCTTGTTTTAGAGAAACATTTTGTACCTTCAAGGCCATAAGTTCCTGATGTAAGTGGTATGTCCTGATAAGGCCTTTCTCTCCTGGTATAGTAAATACCAGTAAGAGAAGCATAAGAATGCTGATCCCTAATCCTACTATATGCCTCATAGACATCACTTTTATTATAACAAATTAATAACCCTATATCATCAAAAATGAACTCGGTATTTAGCATACCCTATCTATCGGGATACGTTTATATAATCTTTAAATTTTTTCACAGCATTCTCAAACCAAAAAATTAAAAGTTGTGTGGATCCCATAAAAAAAACACTTTTGACAAATGCTGTTAATATTTAAATACTGAACCCCATACTGGTCTTGTTGAAAGGATAAACCCCATGATTTCCCGGTATGGGAAATACAGTATTGACCTAGAAATATCCTTGCTTAGTTCAACATCTGTTATAGTCCCATAACATGTTACATGGCTCTTATGGAGATTCCACGGCCATATATTCACCTTCTCCCCTGTATATCTATATGGCCTATTATTGCTATCTTTAAAGTCCAATACATATCGTATCTTTCTCTCGGTAAAATATAATAGAGATAGAGACCCTTCACAATCTGCCTTATCCACAAGACCACCTACTGTGATATGACCTTTTGCCTCATTGTAAAAAAAATCCCCGCTTGTGGGATTCAAGAATTTAAATAGATTACTGTTTCCCCATGTAATAGAGAATTCCATAGGGAATTCTCCCTCTGGCCCCAAGTCGTTTATAAAATGGTGGGTTCCTACCATAATCTCATTCATCTTAAACCCAAGCATAAAGCACCCTCACGTATTTAAGTCTCTCATTTAAAACCCTATATAGGCAAAAAACAACATACACAACATAAATCTTATTGTCAGCAAGAAATCCTCTTTTTTCAAGACTTGACAAGTAAGTCAATCTTCCAGCATTATGTTTATATGAAAAATATTTGGCAGGGATCAGGGGCCAGTTTTCAGGGATGGCTATT
>CAZVAH010000164.1:0-4277 GCA_964625035.1 uncultured Bacteriovoracaceae bacterium
TATTTTATTATTCATTATACCCCACACAATAATATCAATTACCACCGGCTCCGGAAACATACCTCATATTATTGCAAGATATTGGGCCAGATGGACACTTTTCTGCTCTAATGTAAAGGTCCATATAGAAGGTGAAGAAAACATACCAGAAGGCCCTGCTATATATATGTCAAACCATGTCAGCCATTATGATGTATTCTCTATCCTGGCTTATCTGAATGTGCAATTCAGGTGGACTGTTAAAAAGGAATTATACTGGATCCCATTACTTAACCTGGCCATGAAGAACGCAGGTTATATAAAGATAGATAGATCCAATCATGCTAAGGCCATAGAGAGTATGAAGATAGCAGCGAAGCAGATACGGGATGGAACCTCCACTATGTTCTTTCCGGAGGGGACGAGGTCACCGGATGGTAAGATTCAATATCCATTTAAGAAAGGCGGGTTCCATCTGGCTATTGATGCTGGTGCCCCTGTTGTGCCTATTTCAGTGACAGGATCCAGAGCGATTCTGCCCAAAGATTCGTATAAAATTAAGCCCGGACATATCACCCTCAAGATTGGTAAACCCATCGACTCTGCCGAACATGATGTTCAATCTCTTATGGAAGAAACCTACCAGGCAATAACGCAGTATTTATAGGCAACCAATGATAACAGATATACTTTACAGGTGTCCTGTTTGCGAAACCCTGGATTGGCTTGATAAAAATGACAGATGCATTAACTGTGGTGCACACATGGAGATGGCATCTCGCTCGGAGGTCTCCATTAATGGGCAGAGGCAAACGATTGCATACTGGTATGACAAGATAAGATCTTTTAAGTTACCCATCTCTCCTACAGGAAATATATTAAAAAGCAAAACCGTCCTCCTTTCAGAAGATACCCCGGATGGTATGTATAAAGGGCTATCTGGTATCACATCCACATTATTTGAAAGAATGCCCGTTGATAAAGGGATGCTGTCATTATCTGCTGACAAACTTGTATTTGTTGGAGATTCTACCAAACGGGATATCCCCCTTCATCAGATCGTATCTGTAACCATAGAGTCCAATACTGTAATAGTTGTGCTTAAAGGGAGAAAAGCATTATTTTTTGACTTCACAGAAGAATCCGGGAAAAAATGGGAGGATTTTATCAGACAGGCCATAGGTAATTACTTCCCTGAAGAAAGGATCGTAGAATTCCATCCAAGGATAAGATTTGCGAGCAAGCTTAAGACAAACCCAGCCCCGGCAAAAGGACATACTGCCCTTAAAGTCCCCACACATCTATGGTATAAAACAAACTTTAATATTTTACATCAAGGTATAAAGTGGATCTTAAGAAATGCCATAAAACTATTAATCCCTATTAACATAGAGGGCCCGGACAATATTCCATCTAGTGGTGCTGCAGTATTTATATCAAACCATAGCTCCTTTATGGATGGTATAATATTAGGTTTAATCACAAAAAGAAGTGTCTGGTTTATGGCAAAAAACTCCGAGTTCAAGCATTCTTTCATGCGGTTGATCTTAATGCTTGGAAAATCATTTCCTGTTAGACGATATACCACGGATATCCAGGCTATAAGAAATTCCATAAGGATAGTGGGTAAAGGCCATATCCTGGGGATATTCCCGGAAGGAGAACGTACATGGGATGAAAGACTTCTTCCCTTCAAACAGGGCTCTATTCGTTTAATACTTGCCCTTGGGTTGCCTGTGATTCCAGTAGGTATCTCAGGGGCATATGAACTTTTACCCAGATGGGCTTCTGGTATAAAAAGGGTACCCATAAGGATAAAGATAGGTTCTCCTATACATATAAACCAGATACCCATCCCAAGACAGACACAGGATCAGATAGAAAATACGAGTAATGATCTAAAAACAAGGATCACTGAGTTGCTGGGTGACAAAGATTGACAGATGTAAGAATTATCCCGCTAGGTGGAGTTAGAGAATTTGGTCTTAATACCACGGCTATAGAAACCTCACAAGGTGCTGTTCTTGTGGATGCAGGTCAAATGTTTCCGAGGTATGCCAGTGTTGGCATCGACCGGATTATCCCGGATTTCACCTACGTTGTAGAGAATCAAGAGGCCTTTGAGGCCATAATCCTCACACATAGTCACGAGGATCATATAGGTGCACTGCCTTATCTCTTAAAGGAAGCCCCTATTCCTATGTATGGTCATCCCTTTACAATAGCGATGGTAAAACGCAAACTTTCGGAATACGAGATAGATGGCAGGCTCACATTCCACCCTGTAGAAAGCGGGCAAAAAATCTCTGTAGCAGGTCTCGATATAGACTTCATTGATGTAAAACATTCTACCATAGGATGCTTTGCCTTAATGCTTCATACACCCCAGGGTATAATCGTTCATTCAGGTGATTTTAGAAAGACACCACCTGCATACAAGGATATCCCCTCCCCTATTAGACTCTTTATGTGTGAAAGCACAAATGCAGCATCCGAGCCCAAGTGTGTTGATGAGACAAAGGCGCTCGAAAATATAGACCGCATCGTAAAAGCCACCCCTGGTATGGTAGTAATATCGACCTTTGCCAGTCATATAAGCCGTATAAATGCCCTTGTAGAAATAGCTGCAAAAAATAATAGAAGGGCAGCAATAGTCGGAAGAAGCATGAATCAAGTTGTAGATATCGCCACTTCTACAGGTTATATTAACCTGGGCCCTAAAGCCCTTCTCGACCCGGAGATTATCACCTCAACCAAGAAAAACAAGGTGATGGTCATCTGTACAGGCACACAGGGGGAGATATATTCTATGCTGTCCTTGATCGCAAGAGGTTGGCATAAGATTAAAGTTGGATTACAGGACAGTGTTATCATATCTGCCAGGATGATTCCTGGAAATGAGATGGCCATTGGTAGATGCATAGACCAGCTCCTTGACTATGGAGCAAATGTTTTTTATTCGGAAACATCAGAAGTTCATGCCACAGGGCATGCCACACACGATGAAATAAAAAAGGCTCTTGACCTGCTTGCCCCTGAGATTGTTATGCCCATTCATGGGGAATTCCGGCAGATGAAGGCTTTAGCTGACATGATCCTCACAATCCCTAAGATATCGTCTCAAATAGTGCTGCCAAGACCAGGTCAGGTATGGACACTTAATACAGAGGGGATAAATATTACAGGGGAGGTTCCTCATGGGAGATGTTTTGTAGATGGCGAACTTACAGGCGATATTAAAGATGTGGTCTTAAGGGATCGCAAACATATATCAGAAGGGGGGTTGGTAGTAGCGTTTGTGGTGCTTGATGGAAACTCTTCCAATATTATCACTGGCCCGGACGTCATGTGCAAAGGGGTGGTCCCTGCATATATGGAACAAGAGGTTATAGACAGTGTTAAGCAAAAGGCCCGCGAGATTCTCGAGACCTCTCATGATGTCGATATCGATGATGTGCAATCCTTACAAGCCTATGTGAAGGAAGAACTCGGACGTTACCTGAAATTCAAACTCGGGAAAAAACCTATGGTCATTCCTATCATAATGGAGATATAGGTTGTGTGATTTATTTATCGCACTATCTTTAGGTATAATCCAGGGCCTTACGGAATTCTTACCTATTTCAAGTTCAGGACACCTGGTCCTGTGCCAGGGATTTCTTCAAGGTAAATGGATAGGAGATGTACTATTCGATGTCTCTGTACATCTGGGCACAACGCTGGCGATTATTGTCTTTTTTTTTAAGGACATTATAACCCTTATAAAGGGTATACTGCCTCACAGTTATAATAAAGAACAAATGCATCTAATCATATGTTTATTCATTACCACCCTTGTCACAGGTATCATGGGGGTGCTGTTTAAGGATGAATTCGAGGCCATGTTTTCAAACTCTACTCTTGTTGCATGCATGCTTTTAGTCACAGGCTTGTTCACCTTTTTTACTGATAGATTTAATATAAACCCAAAAAAGAAAAGTGATGATATAAGAATAACCAATGCCTTGGTAATAGGACTTTTCCAGGGTTTTGCCATAATCCCTGGAATGTCCAGATCAGGCTCTACCATATTCGCAGGGGTAGCAGGTGGTCTTGAACGTACGTTTAGTGCCAGATACTCCTTTCTCGCTGCAATACCGGCTGTCATTGGTGCTGCGGCCCTGGAATGGAGCGGTGAAGCCGCATCTTTAAATATGCTCCACATTACAGGTGCTGCTGCTTCCTTCATTATAGGGTTGATTTCTTTAAAATTTTTGGTATGGACATTAAGAAGACGTAAATTTTTCATATTCTCAATA
>CAZVAH010000164.1:4287-4953 GCA_964625035.1 uncultured Bacteriovoracaceae bacterium
TGTGGAGAGGCGATCAGAAAATAGATAATTATATAATTTCAATAATTTGATTATTTCTTAATTGTAATTCTCTTATTTTTTTTAGATTTTCTAATCCTTTAATCTCAGAAATATTATTGGATTCTAATTTCAAAATCTCTAAATTTACAAGTTTATCGAGACCTTTAATTTCTGAAATCTGATTAACACTTAGATCAAGACACTTTAAATTTTTCATATTTTCAATATACTGTTGGGGCATAGGGAGTATATATCTTATTATTAACGCATTGAGGTAATTTCATTGAAGCAGGACGGACAAGATTTAATCGAGAAGAAGATAATATCCCTGATTATCGCGGCAATTGCCATCTTTTTATCCCTTGCTCTTATATCATATTCTGCATCAGATCCCTGCCTCTCAAACTATGTACAGGTAGAAAGCATAAAGAACTGGATGGGCAAATTAGGCGCATATGTGGCTGATGCCCTATTTGCACTCTTTGGAATAGGTGCCTTTTTTATCCCCATCTTTCTTATCGAATATGTCTATAGATACCTTGCCGGTCTAAAGAATGTGCGATTGTTAAATGCCTTTAGCTCATTAATTATATTTTTTGTGTTTATTATATTTCTAGGGATATTCTCCGGAGAGGTAAAGATATATGGTGTCTCCAGAATGGCAGG
>CAZVAH010000165.1:0-1406 GCA_964625035.1 uncultured Bacteriovoracaceae bacterium
TGTGGGTAGATCGGGCACAATGAGGCCTGAGACACCACAGGCCTTTAATCGATCCATAGTCTCATAGATCCCACGGCGCATGACAGGATTTATATAGCTCATCACAATAATAGGTATGCGGGTTGATGCGCCCCATTGTTTAAGGTGATAAAAAAAACCGTCCAAAGAAAATCCAGCATCTATGGCCATCTTCGACGCCCTTTGTATAACAGGCCCATCAGCCATAGGATCAGAAAAAGGAATCCCAATCTCTATTGCAGCGGCCCCGGAGTCGGAGAGGGCCTTTATGACCTCGCCTGTTTCATCCAGGCTTGGAAGCCCTGCTGTGATATATGGGATTATAGCCCTTGGCGTATTTTTTATTGTCTCTGATATCATAAGTCTGACTCCAGTACAGTATGTAGATCCTTATCCCCCCTTCCTGAGAGATTTACTATCACGGTGCGACCCTTATGGTCCTGACCATACTTATCCAGATATGCTATTGCATGGCTGGATTCAAGCGCAGGCATGATGCCTTCAAGTCTAGTAAGTAAAGAAAATGCGGCAAGTGCATCTCTGTCATCTACAAGTTTATAGGAGACCCTGCCTGTATAGGCAAGCCAGCTATGCTCTGGGCCCACACCTGGATAATCCAGTCCTGGTGCTATAGAGTGTGTGGAAAGTATCTGTCCGTCTTTATCCTGTAAGAGATATGACTTTGCACCGTGCAATACACCAGGCAGGCCAAAGGCTATACTTGCAGCATTCTTACTATCGCCCCTGCCATAGGCCTCCACCCCAATCAACTCAACTGGGTCTTCCAGGAATGCGCTAAATATACCTATGGCATTACTTCCACCCCCTACGCATGCAATTACAGCATCTGGCAGGCTGCCTTTTTTATCCAGCATCTGCTGCCTGGTCTCAACACCTATGATGGATTGAAAATGCCTTACCATGGTAGGGTAGGGGTGCGGTCCTACCGCGGAACCTAATAGATAGTAGGTGCTATCCACATTGGTAACCCAATCCCTTATGGCCTCACTGACGGCATCCTTCAAGGTGGAAGATCCCGTAGTAACAGGTATCACATCTGCACCTAAGAGCCGCATGCGTTCCACATTTACATACTGCCTCTTGATGTCTTCTGAACCCATATAGACTATGCATTCAAGTCCAACGAGGGCACATGCTGTTGCAGTTGCAACGCCATGCTGCCCGGCGCCGGTCTCTGCAATGATCCGGCGTTTTTTCATGCGTCTGGCAAGCAGGATTTGGCCTATGGCGTTATTTATCTTGTGAGCCCCTGTATGGTTAAGGTCCTCACGTTTAAGCCATATATCCAGACCCATATGGTCTGACAACCTCCTTGCATGGAACAGTGGAGTAGGCCTTCCCACGTAATCCCTCATATAGGCATTAAA
>CAZVAH010000165.1:1416-4943 GCA_964625035.1 uncultured Bacteriovoracaceae bacterium
ACCCTTCATGCCCTGGCCTCCTTGATGAATCTTTTTATCAATCCTGGATCCTTTATCCCAGGGGAGCATTCAACCCCTGAACTCACATCCACACCAATGGGTGAGGTGCTTTTTATAGCATCCTTTACATTGTCTGGATTGAGCCCGCCTGCCAGGATAAACGGTACACCTATGCTGCGTAAATCATGCCAGCAGACCTTATTACCACTTCCCATACTCGGGTCTATGAGGATACGGCTCTCTATATGGGGCAGACAAATGTTGATGTTTCTGAAATCTTTGATGGCATATATTATCTTAAACCTCGCTGCTAGCATGTAGTGCCCTTTGGTAAGCCCGGCATGTATCTGGATTGTATCCAGGTTTAGCCCTTCTGCAACCTCTTCTATGTATGCAGGTGCCTCCCTGGTAAAGACCCCCACCTTCTCTATACCTCCTAGTTTGTATATCCAATGCCCTATATCCTTCGGAGCCACCCTCCTCGGGCTGTCAGTGAATACAAACCCTATGGCATCAGCACCTAAATCTGATGCAACAACAGCATCTTCGTATCTGGTTATACCGCATATCTTTATCCACATGAGAAGATTTCCTTCCTCGATTTTGCATCTGCCAAGGCCCTGCCTATAAGGGCTGCATCATATCCAAGCCCTATTAATCTTATGAGCCCCTTTCTCGAGGTAATCCCGCTTAGGGCTACCTTGATCACACATCCTGGTATATCCACTATCACCTCTTCATGCCTGTCAGGGATCACCTCCAGGGTGGCAAGGGATCTGGCATTTACGCCTATTATCTCGGCGCCTATCTCGAGCGCCTTTCCCATGCCCTCCTTTGTATGGACCTCTGCCAGAGGGTCCATGCCAAGCCCTTTACCAAATGTATACAAACCCTCTAGTTCTTTTAGACTTAGCATCTCTGTGATAAGGAGAAATGCATCAGCACCCCTATTCCTGCCTGCAGAGATCTGGCGCTCATCTGCTATAAAGTCCTTCATAAGTATAGGAAGCTCGCACCTTGACCTTACCTGGGATATGTAGCTCAAGTCTCCTGCAAAGAACTCCGGTTCTGTGATGCACGATATGGCAGATGCACCGCTTTCTTCATAGATCCCGGCCAGTGTAGATGGATCCTCTTTTATTCCCAGGCTGCCTTCAGATGGAGTGGCATACTTAATCTCTGCTATAATGCTTATGCCATGACCCAAGAGTGCAGGTTTGAAGGGGATCACAGGCATATCTGTAGAAGGTCTGTCTTCCATAAGACTCGCGCGGTACTTCGCCCTTTTGTACATCTGGGTTAGAAAGTCCATGTTATGCCTTTGCCCTATTAAGGGCATTTAAGGCAGCACCTTTGGTTATCACCTTTGATGCCATATCCATACCCTCTTTTATACCAATAGTCCCATCTACTGCCATAAACCCTGCCGCTGCATTCAATAAAATAACATCCAGGTGGGGGCCCTTAAGCCTGCCCTCAAATACACCCTCTATTATACGCGCTGATTCCCTTGGGGATGAGCTCTTTATAGACTCTATGGGACTTGGAGTAATGCCCGCATCTTCAGGTCTAATCTCGCCAAAGGCGACCTGACCATTATTGAGCCTGGCATAATATGTAGTGCCTGCGATAGAGGCCTCGTCCAGTGCGTCCGCCATAATCCCGGCAGACACGACCATGGCACCTTTTAGGCCAATCAATCTAAGTGCCTGGGCTACAGGCCCTATCAGGTCCCTTGAATACACGCCCACTACTTGATAACTGGCATTTGCCGGGTTGGCTAACGGCCCTAAGATGTTGAATATGGTCCTTATACCGAGTTGCCGCCTTGCAGGCATGACATGTTTCATACTGTGGTGATATTTGGGTGCAAACAGGAATGCAAAGCGGTTTTTCTTTATGGCATCTGCCGCCTCTTTTGGCCCTAGATCTATTGGCACGCCAAGCGCTTCCAGACAGTCTGCGCTTCCAGATGGCGAGCTTACAGATCGATTCCCGTGTTTTGCCACCTTGAGGCCTGCACCTGCGAGCACAAATGCCACTGCAGTGGAAATATTGAATGTGGATGAATTATCGCCGCCTGTGCCACAGGTGTCCACAACATCAAAGCCCAGATCGATATTCAAGGCCTTAGACCGCATAAACGATGCTGCACTTGCGATCTCAGATGGCTTCTCACCCTTTGCCCTTAGTGCGACCAGGAATGCACCTGTCTGTACATCGCCCACCTTACCTGACATGATCTCTTCAAATGCATGCTTAATATCAGCATCACTTAGGTCTATCCCTGATATAAGCCTTTCAATAAGACACTTCATACCTCTCTCCTTGTTATCTCTACAAAGTTTCTTATAAGATCCTGGCCGCATGGTGTTGCTATAGATTCAGGGTGAAACTGGAGGCCATATAAAGGCAGGCTTTTATGTTCTATAGCCATTATCTCCCCATCATCTGAGGTTGCACATACCCTTAAATCACAAGGTAGTGACGAACCTTCTACAGCCAGAGAATGATAGCGTACTGCTCGAAATCTTTCTGGTGTACCTTTAAACAGCTTTGAGCCATTGTGCGTGACAAAAGACAGCTTGCCATGCATGATCTCTTTGGCATGTATAATCCGGCCACCAAATGCATAAGCAATACACTGGTGCCCAAGGCAGACACCCAAAATGGGCAATCTTTTATAAAAGATCTTTATCACATCTACTGATATACCTGCTGCCTCTGGCCTGCCTGGCCCTGACGATATGATGATACCCCTTGGCCGTATTCTTTCTATATATGATAGGCCAATGTCCTTACTGCGCCTTAAAACCACATCCTCACCAAGGGCCTGAACTGCCTGGACGATATTGAATGTAAATGAATCAAGGTTGTCTATCGCAAGTATCATGACATGTCTCCCAAGGCCAGCGTTAGGGCCTTTAGTTTGTTATCCACCTCTATTAACTCCATATCAGGTTTTGAATCCCATACAATCCCTGCACCTGCCTGGATGTATGTATCTTGGCCATTCATAAATATGGTCCTGATTGCAATACCTGTATCTATATTGCCATTAAGTGACAGGTAGCCCGCTGCCCCTGCATAGGGGCCTCTGCATGCACCTTCCAGTTCATCAATGATCTCCATTGCCCTGAATTTTGGTGCACCAGAGACCGTACCTGCCGGGAAACATGCCTTTAGGACATCTAATGAACTTATTTTATCTGATTTTATTCCCTGTACGCATGAGACTATGTGCATAACATGGGAGTAGGTCTTGACCTTAAAGGAATACGGCACCTTTACTGTAGCAGGTCTTGATACCTTACCCACATCGTTTCTTGCCAGATCCAGTAACATTAGATGCTCTGCCCTCTCCTTCTCATCACCTAAAAGCCCTGCTGCCAGATCTTTGTCCTCCTGGGGCGTGGCACCCCTTGGTCTGGTCCCTGCGATTGGCAGTGTGGTTATCTTGTTCCCACTGAGCTTTAACATTACCTCTGGGGAGGAGCCTATTAGGGTGATTGGTGCCAGCCTTATAT
>CAZVAH010000166.1:0-4941 GCA_964625035.1 uncultured Bacteriovoracaceae bacterium
GGCTAATCATGCTCACCCAATCAAGGTTTGATGCCAAGCCTGATATATAATTTGACATGTATCCTTCCTGTCTTAGGGGTCAGGTCTCAACATTTGACATTTTTCAGTTATCTGTTTTGATTATGTATTATGCTCTAAATGTCAAATGTTGAGACCTGACCCCTTCCACCTTCCCTAAGCCTTATCCTCCAGCAGGAGCCCTATCATATCCTGCATATGTTTCCTTAACTTTAGCACATCCTCTGGGGGTATCTGCCTGATAACCTTGTCGGTATCCTTATCCACAATCTTTACCACCAGATCTTTTAGCGTATCATCTATAGAGAAGCGTATGGAGTAGTTCATGGCCTGAAGTTGCTTATTGATGTTACCCATCTCTTTTTTAACCTGCTTGCTTAAGCTATTGGCATCTTGAGATATCTTATCATCAGACTTAGCAACCTGATCAGGCACACCATTTGCGTCCTGCTTGATCCTTGGCTCAGGGCTTGGCCTTGTAAGCCCAGGCTGGACAGTACCAGGCATTATGGCGGTGATATTACTGGTGATTTCTATATCCATGGCTACCTCACATAATCTTGATTCATGGGGGGAGAGCCCCCATGAACCAAGGATTTATGAGTTACCTCATCAAGGTAAGTATGCCCTGAGTAGACATGTTGGCCTGTGCCAGCATAGCTGTACCTGCCTGCAGCAGGATCTGGTTCTTGGTGAAGCTGATCATCTCTGCTGCCATATCCATATCCCTGATTATCGACTCGGAACTCTGGAAGTTCTCGATGCTCACCTGGAGGTTGGAGTAGGCGTAATTAAGCCTGTTGATCGCAGCACCCATGTCACCTAGCTTATTGTTGACCGTGTCTATTGCATTATCTACTGTCACTAAGGCATCACTTGCATCACTTCTGGTCAGCAAGCTGAAGTCAACCCCGGTAAGCCCGAGTTCTGTTGTCCTTAGGTCACCTAAGGACAGGCCTACCTCATCAGCGGCATTGCTGTTAGAAGAACCCACCTGGAATATACCGCCGCATGCGCTGGAAGTGACGCTTATGGTATCAGTGTTAAGCTCGGTTGATAGAATGTCTGAAGGACCCTTTACCACTATACCAAGCTTGTCAAAGTTGATGGTCTGGGCACCAGCTGCTGTCTGCAGAAGGGTTATTGTCTGCGTAACATTTGCTCCTTGGAGCGTAACGGTTGAGCCACTGGCACTAAATGTATATGTCCCTGCCTGTGCACCAGATACAGTAATATCCGTCTCTGCTGGCTCACCTGACCCACCACCTAGAGAAGAAGTTTCAATGGCATTACCAAACGTCCCTTTAAGCAGGATCGTCCCCTGATACTCGGTATCATTTACAATCCTGTCGATCTCTTCGATCAGGGATGATGCCTCTGTGTTGATCTTTATGCGGTCAGTTGCCGCATTATCAGACGCAGCCTGGGTTGCCAGCTCCTTCAACCTTTCCAAGATCCCCTCAACCTGGTTTCCGGCACCTTCTGCCACATTTACCATAGACGTTGCCTCTGACACATTCCTGGAGGCGACAATAAGCGACCTTACATTTGTACGCAACCTGTTTGCAATGGACAACCCTGCTGCATCATCTGCTGCAGAGTTGATACGGAAGCCACTAGAGAGCCTTTGCATGTTACGGCTCATCATTGTGTCCGTGTTGATTAATTGCCTGTGGGCATTAAGAGCTGCCACATTGGTGTTAATACGAAGTCCCATAATTTAATCCTCCTTGATTTTTTTCGACCATCCCTGGCCGTTTTTTAGTTTTTGATCAGCGTTTAAGGCCCTGATCTGGCCTGCTTACAAATTCACCTCCTTCCTCTTTATTTCTTCTGCACAGTTCCTTTATCGACAACGGTTAAAAATACTTTAGGCCTTTTTTATCTGCATAGAATGACACCTCTTACAGAGAGATCTTTCTCGGGGCACATAATCTTTGAATGCCAAGGGACATGTGATGGTCATCACCAACCCCATGGCAATTACAGCCTTTCTCAAAGATTGCAGGATGCCTGGCTGTAACAAGAAGTTAACAATGGATTGAAACGACCTTTCAAGTCGTCTCAATCCTTAATAGGATATATGCCGAAAGGCCTGTCTCTTAATATAGAGGTTTGTTATTTCTTAATAGGCATTGGCACAAGGCATAGCCATATTCTCCCTCAATGAGTCAAATGTTTGACGAGTAAGCCTGTTCATTGTCATACAACCCTGTGATATAAAAGATCTTTTCTTGTCACGATACTCTGGGCACGTATCTTGCTCTGCTGATTATTGACTAATGTGTAGGTACCAAAGACATGGGTTTGGTGTCTTTTGATTATGGGAGAAATGTTCACCCATAACGGGCGGAGCCTACCTTATTTAAGGCAATAGCATAGATGAACACGAGCATAGAGCTTAGAACATCGAACATAGAATTTTGAACTTTAACGCATACACAGAACCTGAAATATAGCCAGGTATGAAACCAAAAGAGAAAAGGTGAAAGAGATAACTTTTGTAACAAATCATTCTTTTCAGAAACAAAAAAATTAGAGGGCACTACAATCATTCAAAACTGCAAAAAATGGCAGTAGAACTAGAATTATCAGGTCTAACAGCAATTATCCTGGCAGGCGGCCTAGGAACCCGTCTGAGCTCTGTGGTGGCAGATCGGCCGAAGGTGTTGGCCAATGTTCGAGGCCGGCCATTTCTTGCATATCTGTTGGATCAGTTAGAGACTTATGGGATAAGATATGTTGTGTTATGTACAGGCCATTCAGGCAAGCAGGTGCTGTCTACCTTCGGAGATACATACCGCTGTCTTCAACTGGTTTATTCTCAAGAATCATCACCACTGGGCACAGCAGGCGCCCTGCGTTTAGCACTGCCCCTTATCAAATCCGATGTTTTCCTGGCAATGAATGGAGACTCCTTTTGTGAGGCTAACTTGAGGACCTTTTGGACATGGCATTGTGCGCAGGGCTCTAATGCTACATTACTCCTAACCAGGGTATCTGACACAAAACGATATGGGCGGGTAACTGTAGATACTGACGGTCGTGTGCTTAAATTTGATGAAAAAGATGACAATGATAAACCAGGTTGGATTAATGCGGGGATATATCTCATTAAGCGTCAATTGATTCAAGCTATACCAGAAAGTGGTACTGTGTCTTTAGAGAAAGAGATACTCCCTGCCTGGATCGGCCAAGGTCTCCTTGGTTTTCGAAGCAAAAGTCATTTTATAGATATCGGTGTACCCGAGACATATAAGGTCGCAGAGCAATTCTTTACCAGCCTCAAAAGACCATGAAAGCTACGCCAAACGATAAATTTCAATAAAAAGAAGAATATTGGCTAAACGCAAGCTTTTGATAGGGTTGGGTATAAGGAGAGGGGATAAAATATGAAGGTTTTAATAACAGGGATTACTGGAATGGTGGGCAGCCATCTTGCTGAGTATATCTTGGATAACCACCCCATGGTTGAAGTGCATGGGCTTTCTCGCTGGCGTAGCCCGCTTGATAACATCCGAGACATACTGCCCAAAATCACTTTGCACTTAGCAGAGCTTCATGATCTCAACTCTCTTATTCTTTTATTACGAAAGATTAAACCGGATTGGATTTTTCATTTAGCAGCCCAATCATATGTAACTGCAAGTTTTAATGCACCAGCCGACACCCTCCACACAAATGTTATCGGCACCACAAACCTGCTCGACGCTGTACGTCTTACTGGTCTCGACCCTAAAATTCACATATGCAGCTCATCCGAAGTTTATGGGCAGGTGCCCGAGGATGAAGTGCCAATTCAGGAGACTAACCCATTCAGGCCTGCAAGTCCTTATGCAGTTTCAAAGGTAGGCGAAGATATGATAGCTTTGCAATATTTTCTTTCATATGGGATCAAAACGGTTCGCACACGGATGTTTACGCATACAGGGCCCCGAAGAGGCGATGTCTTTGCTGAGAGTGCCTTTGCAAAGCAGATTGCAGAGATTGAAGCCGGCATTCGACAGAATCCCATGAAGGTCGGCAATCTCGATAGTATCCGCACCTTTGCAGATGTGCGCGACGCAGTAAGAGCGTACTGGCTATTGCTGGAAAAGTGCCCTCCTGGGGAGGTTTACAATATCGGTGGAAACCGCACGATGACCATCGGTGAAATGCTTGAAGCCTTTAAGATGATGGCACGGTGCAAGATAGAGCACATGGTAGATCCTGCATTGCTCAGGCCATCTGATGTGACGCTCCAAATACCTGACATCACCAAATTCCAGCATGCCACAGGATGGAGGCCTGAAATTCCTTTTGAAACAACTCTTCGCGACTTGCTGAACTACCATAGAACCAGGATCAAGATTATCAAAGGAGGAGGCTAATATGGTTATTACAAAGACTCCTTTTAGAATATCGTTTTTCGGTGGCGGAACCGACTATCCCTTCTGGTATCTAAAGGAAGGTGGGGCAGTGCTTTCAACAACCATTGATAAATATTGTTACATCACGTGTAGGACCCTACCACCTTTTTTCGAGAATAAATATCGTATTGTCTGGTCTTATATTGAAAATGTTTCTACGATAGCTGAAATTCTTCACCCTGCAGTACGAGAAGGGCTTAGTTTCCTTAATATGAATGGCGACATGGGTCTTGAAATTCATCACCAGGGAGACCTTCCAGCCCGATCCGGGATGGGTTCGAGTTCTTCATTTACTGTGGGCTTGGTCAAGGCTGTAACTGCCCTTAATGGGCAAATGATTGGGAAACACGAACTTGCTCTCAAGGCAATCGAGCTCGAGCAATCTGTACTGAAAGACAATGTCGGATCCCAGGACCAGGTTGCAGCGGCTTATGGTGGATTTAACATTATTCGATTTTTTGAGAATGGAGAGATTCGAGTAGAACCAGTGACCCTTTCTCCCACAAAAATTTCT
>CAZVAH010000167.1:0-4938 GCA_964625035.1 uncultured Bacteriovoracaceae bacterium
GATTTCCAGGTGTTTCTATGTACACAACCTTAGTATCAGGACGTATCGCCGCGCTAACCTCATCCAAATCTGATGTATCCACAAGGCTCACCTCTATCCCAAATCGGGGGAGATGGAAGCCTAAGAGTTTCTGTGTCCCGGTATAACACACCTCTGAGGCAATAATATGGTCTCCGGCATTCAGGAGGGTAAAAAATGTTGCGGCAATAGCACCCATTCCGCTGGCAGCAACCACGCAATCCTCGCCTCCTTCAAGCAGGGCCAGGCGTTCCTCAAGGTGCCTCGGCGTGGGGCTATGTTCGCGGGTGTAATTAAATTTGTCTAAATTGTCCCATGTGAGAGTTTCTATAAGTTCCCCAATATCCGTCGGAAGCTCATAGGAGTTTGCCATGTGGATTGGACGCCTGATTGCCCTTGTATCCGTATCAACCCCCTCCCCTCCATGGACACATAGGGTGTCTAACTTCCAGTCAGGATTTATTTTGTCATTCATAATATTCCCCCTATCATAATTAAAATAAATTGAGACCTTTGCACGTTGCTCAAGGGTCTCGATTTGTTTCTCTCTTGCTGGTTATTGAAATAACGGTAGCTTTTCCGCCCTAGGAAATCAACCTGAAATAAAAATACCATAGGAGAAATTCCCCCTTTGAAGGGGTTAACACCCCCCCCTTCCCCCCTCAAGGGGGGATTAAATAGGGGGGTAGAAGGACATCCCCCTTTGAAGAGAGTTAGGACGAATTCCCCCTTTGAAGGGGGTTAGGGGGATGTTACCCCTTAGGCCGATGAGGGCAAAAGGCCCCTACATTTTCCATAAAACCATTTTTCATCTCTGATGCCTTCATAAAAAGCCCCACCGACAGGAGCCGGCGGCTTCTTTTCTAGCATACAAGTGTCTGCGTCCTTCAGGCCGTCTATACATCTCCAGACCAATGTCTGGTGTTTTATCGGCAGAATAAACTTCCGTTATTTCCATCAATTGTATTTCGTGCTATTGTCTCTTCTTTACTGGCAGGCGATTGCAGGTTTTTAATATTATGATCTGCTACGGAGGTTTTTTATGAAAAGCAGCAGATTTCAGGTCTTGAGTGAAAAAGAGGTGCAAACCATTCATGAGCACACCCTCGAAATATTAGAGGCTGTGGGAATCAAGGTTGAAGTAAAAAAGATGAGAGATATGCTTGCAGATGTCGGGTGCGGTGTTGATGAGAAAAAAAAGATTGTAAGATTCCCGCCACAGGTTGCAGATGATTATATCAAGAAGACCCCCAGAGAATTTATCCTCTGCGGTGCTGACCCCAGTATCCAATGGGTAATAAACCCTGAAACCAGAGTCTACGGCGGCCTGGGCACACTTATCAATATATATGATCTTGAAACCGGCGAGTACAGGCAAACCACCTTAAAGGATATTGAAAGGCACATTATCCTTATCGACTATCTCGATCACATCCAATCCAATCAGATGGATATATGGCCTCATGATATACCCATGCAGACCATCCATGTGGAGACCATCCGGGCCTGGGCAAAGAACTGCAAAAAGTCATTTGGGATGGGAGCCTATGGGGTCCTGGCAACAACTGACATGATGGAGATGACAGCCCTGGCAATGGGCGGAAAGGAAAATATCAAGGATAAACATCCCTTTGTAACCATCGTCAGTATCCAAAGCCCCCTCTCAACAGCTCAGATTCAGTTAGAGGGCCTCATGGTTTTAGCAGAGAACGGACAGCCCGCTTTGGTGTCGCCCGAGGCCATGGCAGGAACCACTGCTCCGGTTACGCTGGCAGGACTTTTAGTGCAGCACAATGCCGAGGTATTGTCACATATTATTATGGCCCAGGTAGTAAATCCGGGGACACCTGTGATGTACGGCAGTGTTTCCACTATCGCGGAGATGAGAAGGGGCACAGTAGCCTTAGGTTCGGTAGAGACAGGTATGATAAGCGCAGCCTCAGCCCAGTTGGCCCACTTCTATGACATCCCTTGTCGCGCTGTTGCAGGGGGCACTGAATCAAAAAACCTTGACATCCAGTGCGGGGTTGAAAGAGAACACTCCATGATACTTGCAGCCCTTTCCGGTGTAAACTATATCACCTGTGTCGGCACGACTGAGTCTACCACTGCAGGTGCACATGAGCTTACAGTTATTGATAATGAATTGATCTCGATGGTCGAACGCATCGCCAGAGGGATTGAAGTAAACGAAACCACGCTCGCCCTGGACGTGATCAAGAACGTGGGCCCAGGTGGCAACTACCTCATGGAGGGTCACACCCAGCAACATTTCCGAAGCGAACACTATATCCCGAAACTTGCCAACCGGGATAAGAGAGATATCTGGGAAAAAGGTGGCAAAAAAGATATGGTGGTCAAGGCCAGGGAAAAGGCCCTTGAAATCCTGGCAAACCATAAGCCAAAAGATATCGATCAAAGACTTGCAAAAGAGCTTGATGACTACGTGGAAATGGTGAAAAAGAGGAGCCTTGATGATTTCTATGCTGCTGAGTGGGAGGCGTAAAGTAATATCAATGGGGAGATTAATCTTCTCAAAAAGATTTGTAGCTTAATCTGGTAAGAATTGACATGCTATAATAAAGATTTCGAAGTTGAGAGGGGGAGTAGATGACAAACGAATCTTTGCAATCACTGAAACAGGCCATCGTAAATATGCGATTTGATGAGACTGAAGCACTTACCCGCAAATGCATGGATGCGGGGATTGCCCCACTCACCATGCTCAATAATGCCCTCATTCCTGCACTGGACATCGTGGGAAACCTGTTTCAAGATGGTGATTATTTTTTGCCTGATGTCCTCATGTCAGTCAAAGCATATAATAATTCATACACCCTGCTTGAACCACTGCTCAAAGAAGGTGATTATAAGGCAAGGGGGTTAGTAATGCTTGGAACCGTTGCAGGTGATATCCACGAGATAGGCAAAAAGATCCTCTTAGCTCTATTGCAGGGAAATGGCTTTGACGTGGTGGATCTGGGGGTGGATGTCTCAGATGAGATCTTTATTGCAAAGGCTAAGGAAATCAGCCCTGATATAATCGGGATGTCTGCACTACTGTCCACCACTATGCCGTGCATGAAAGAGGTAATTGATCTGTTTTCTGAAGCAGGAATCAGGGATCAGTTTAAGTTTATCATTGGCGGTGCTCCGGTTAATCAAAGGTTTGCAGACGAAATTGGTGCCGACGGATACGGTGAAGATGCACAGTCAGGAGTGGAACTGGCTAAAAGACTTTTGGGATAGTGTGACAATATCCTTAGCTAAAATGTTATGCATTATCAAGAAAAGAAATATAAATTATCCGGTAGCCCCCTTACTCTAGTTGAGATTCTTCTCTATAATCTGGCAGGCTTTACCTTTAATCTGTACGATACCATCCTTTATGCATGGCTTCCCTACTTTTACATACCCCCCCAGGATTCAGGCCTCCCCCAGTATATACCGCTGGCTGCTCTTGGGATAATCATGGCCGGGGGCAGAATTTTGGATGCGGTTACTGATCCGTTGATGGGATATCTAAGCGATCATACAAAATCTCGCTGGGGAAGAAGAAAGCCTTATATCTTTATCTCCAACCCTATCCTCTTTTTCGCATTTATCTTTGTGTGGCTGCCTCCGGTCAATGGAAACAGCCTAATCAATGCCACCTTCCTTGCCGTGATCCTTTTCTTTTACTATATCTCTTATACCGGGGTTCTTATCCCCTGGTTTGCAGTGCTGCCAGAGATGAGCCCGGAAAATAAAGTCAGGGTGAAAATTGCCTCTATCGGTGTTGCCATTGGGGTATTCGGCGCCCTTCTCGGCGGGGGACTGTCCGGACCGCTCATCTCCAAATTAACCCCCTTTAAAATGGCCCTGATTCTGGGTGTTGTAGGCTTTATCGCAGGCGAACTAACCCTGTTTGGGATTAAGGAGCGACATCATATAGACTATGAAGAAAAAGCGCCGGGTTTTCTCCATGTTGTGAAAGAGATCTTCACCAATCGCCAGGTGCTTTCATTTTCCATTATGATCATGTTTGTGCAGCTCACCTACCAGCTTATGCTAATGAATGTTCCCTATCTCACCACTCTTGTACTTTGCCGCAATGAGGCTGACGCATCGATACTTATGGGCGAGGTTATCATATTTATCGCGGCTTCGGTGCCTATGTGGTACTGGCTTTTAAAAAGGTATTCAAAAAAATGGGTCTTCAGGGCAATAATTATAAATATGATCTTAGGCTTTGTGCTGAGCTTCTTTATTGGACATATACCCTTTTTCTCCCCCTATGTGCAGGCCATGGTGATCTTTCCTATCGCTGCCATACCCATAGGGGGAATGTTTATAGCAGTGCTTGGGGTAATTGCCGACATCACTGATTACGACGAGCTGAAGACAGGCAAAAGAAGAGAAGCAATCTACTATGGCATTTATGGGATTGTAAGAAAGGTAGGATGGGCGCTGTGCTCATTAATCCTGACAGGGACATTTGCACTGTTCGGTTACAGCGCTGAAAATCCCCTGGGGGTAAGGGTTATATGGCTGGTCTGTGCCATCTCCTGCCTCATTGGACTACTTGCATTCATCCCCTATAAACTGGGAGATACCAAGGAAGAGACAAAAGAGATAATGGGATTGTAGAGACGATATTATCTCTTATCGAGCGCCTCTCTTAATAAAGTTTCGTATATGTGGAAAGATGCCTCCATGAGTTTAAAGATCTCCTCCTTATCTCAACATTTCAGGCCCTGATTTTTTCCCACCATGATAGCATCTATCTATACTTTCCAGTCAAAGCGTGGCTTGCCCTTTTATATTTTTTAGAAATAATCAATGAAACACCACTTGACTTTGTCAGGGTGAGGATTAATATTATTATAGTGTTTTTTTTGAAAAAGGGGAAAAGGAAACGTACACACTCTTCACCTTTCA
>CAZVAH010000168.1:0-4872 GCA_964625035.1 uncultured Bacteriovoracaceae bacterium
CACTACCGCCATATGTCTTCTGCCATGTCTTGTTCCCACTACCATCAAGCTTTATAACATAGGCATCAAGACCACCAGCCCCAAAAGAGTTGGTTTCTCCAGCCACAATATAGCCACCATCCGTAGTCTGCTGAATAGACCAGGCTCGGTCCCAAGCACTAGTACCATATGTCTTTTCCCATACCTTGTTCCCATTACCATCAAGCTTTACGATATAAACATCACGAGCAGAATAAGGGCCAACTTCTCCAGCCACAATATAGCCACCATCCGTAGTCTGCTGAACAGACCATGCTTGGTTCCAGCCACCAGCATTATATGTCTTTTCCCATATCTTGTTCCCACTACCATCAAGCTTTATGATGTAAACATTCCCATAATGGGTTTGTCCAGCCACAATATAGCCACCATCCGTAGTCTGCTGAACTGACCAGGCTATGTCATCTCCACTACCGCCATATGTCTTCTGCCATGTCTTGTTCCCACTACCATCAAGCTTTATGATATAAACATCACGAGCACCAGCACCAAAAGAGTTGGTTTGTCCGGCTACTATATAGCCACCATCCGTAGTCTGCTGAATTGAGTGGGCTTGATCCCAGCCACTATCGCCATATGTCTTCTGCCATTTGTATACGCTAGTTTCGCACGCATCCCCAATCCCATCTCCATCTGAATCAGCCTGGTCTGGGTTGTAGGTATTTGGGCAGTTGTCACAAATATACCCATACCCATCACCATCTGTGTCAGCCAATGCAAGATTAATAACCTGTATTGCATATTCGCACATAGTGTGTCTAGCCCACGCTTCGCCAAAAACAGGGTTTAGGCAACTGGTTGCTAAGTAACATATGGCACATGGACTTAATAAAATTCCTGTTAGCCCGGCTACCACACTACCTGCAGTCGAATATGCTGTAGCAAGTGCAGTTGCTCCAGCGAATTGCAGTGCACTTTCAATGGCTAGACCTTCCACATAATCTGCTAATTTCTTTTTGCCAAAATTGATCCAGTCTTCAAAATGGCACGTGGAAAAACACCAGTCGTTTGCTTCCACAAACAGGGCCATGATGTCATAATTGTTACTCTTAAGTTGTGCCAATTCAAACCGTAAAGAATTTAATTCAGAGCAATTTGCCGTTTCAAGTGCACCCTTCAATCTCCATAATGACTGTGCTAGTTCTACGGACCCTAGTGTCGTTGTCGCTATAAAGGTTGCAAGCTTTTTTAATGACCACGAACTAAAATGGTCTATATTAAGCGTTACTCCACTGTCCCCAATGTGAGCTTCTACTAGCCTACCAGCAAATTCGTATTCACCTAATACCTTGTTGAAAACCATAAGCATCAGGATATTATCCGAGGGTAAAGGTTCCTCCAGTGGTATAGTAATTTCAACTTCTTTGCTAAAAGATATTCCATCAGGTCCGCATGAGATTGGCATTCCAATTAAATCAGGATTATCAGTATCTATTCCCTTAGATAAAGTTATAATAGTATTTTCATCCAAAGCTCCATCTGGAATCACTAATTTTGCTCCATAAATCGGACTTTCCGGATCTGTTACCTCGACTACGCCTCCCTCAGGCCCAATCTCCGCAGATGCTTCCGCTCCTCCTTCGTTGCTTGAAGGGAAAGCAATAGGGTTATCAGATGAAGATGATGAACACCCACCTAATAAAATAGCAGAAACAATGACCAATATAAAAAGCGATAATGATCTTTTCATGATAAGTACCCCCTCATAAATCATATTCAAAATGCAAATCTACAAGATGCCATTCTAAGATGTCCTAATCTTATCTTAATCTTATAATCTTATATACTCTGTATGCAAAAAACATGCAAGATATTATATGGTTGTAATCACACGAATTATTTCATGTCTTGTACTACCATAAACGAACAAACTGGAAATAAATTTCTCTTAATGGGAAAACATTTTCATATTTTACCTTGGACGTTAAGGTTGAATCTTTTGCCTCAAAAGTCCATATATCTTGCCAAAACGTCTATCAGTAAGGTGTTTCCCTTCCATAAAGATTTCTCCTCGATATATTCAATTTTTAAGCTTCGATTTTGTATACCAAGATAGCAGCTATATGCAGTTTTCGGTCAAACGCATTACCTACAATATATGGACTTCATGAATGAAAAAGGCAGGGCCGAATGGCCCCGCCTTCAGTGTTAGCTGGTAAAAGATTAATCGACTCTTTTTGAATTCTCTTCTGAATCCAGCAAGTTTGAATGCAGCATAAAATTCTCAAGGGGGAGCATAGACTCCCTTTTCCTTGCCGTACTAGACTGCCTTCCAGAGCAACATAATATACTTACCTTTTTGTTACCCTAATATCACCGCAAAACTTTGAATCATCCTAGAAGAGAATTATAACACTTTGTTATTATTGGTGCATCCGTAGGATTCAATATCATCTAGTCCCCGCAAAATGATATGGCGATTATTTATTTGAATCACAATCTTTTTTTTGGTATATATTAGCTTTGGTATATATTTTGCTTTATTTGAAAGACAAATTCTTTTCTTTTTTTGGAGGTGTCACAAATGAAACCATTGACCATCGTTATTACTGCCTTTGTCATGCTGACCGTACCTGTTTCGCAAATCCAAGCAGATACGAATCCAAGACTTGAGGCCATCCGTACAGCCATAAAGGAGAAGGGGGCTTCCTGGGAGCCCCGAGAAAATCCCATTTCTCGGATATCCGAATCTCAACTCAAGGGATTGTTCGGAGCATTGGAGGAGGAACCCCATTTGGTGGGTCCTGGAATTCCTAAAAGCATGGAGACGCTAGAAGATCTTCCCACCCATTTCGACTGGAGATCGGCATATGGACACAACTGGTTGACCGACATAAAAATGCAATACTTCCCCAGGTCATGCGGAAGCTGCTGGGATTTTGCTGGCCTGGGTGCACTGGAAGCCCACCTGAAAATCTCCTCGGGGAGGCCAGACCTGTCCCTGGACCTTTCCGAACAGTTGGTTCTGTCCTGTTCCGATGGAGACTGTGATGGTTGGAACATGAGCGGCACGCTGAGTTTCTTGCACGAGACCGGGACAACGGATGAGGTGTGCTTTCCTTATAAGGCCCGTGATGATATTTTATGCGAGGCCCGATGTCCAGACTGGCTTACCCGAAGAATAAGGATAGGAGCCTGGGCCAGGATGGGAGATGAAGGGCCTTATGATCTGGAGGACGTCAAGCGAGAAATCTTTGATTATGGGCCTGTTATTGCATGGATGGGAGTGTACGTTGACTTCCAATTCTATGGAAAGGGCATCTACAAGCATGTATGGGGTGATTTCATTGGGGGGCACTATGTGGTTCTAGTAGGATGGGATGAAACCGAGGGATACTGGATCTGCCGTAACAGCTGGAGTGAGCTTTGGGGTGAGAACGGCTATTTCCGCATCCGCATGGGTACGGATGAATCCGGTATCGAAAGTAAGCTCTACATCCTGCGCACACAGGAAGATAGCGATCATGACACCATCCCTGATAACGTAGACAACTGCCTGACATGGCAAAACACCCCGCAGGCCGACAACGATGCTGATGGGTGGGGAAAGGGATGTGACTGCGATGATATGAACCCTGATGTGAACCCGGAAATGCAGGAAATTCCCTTCAACCGTATAGACGATGACTGCGACTCTAAGATCGATGAGTTTTGTTTTATCGCCACAGCAACCTTTGGCCCATAGGTGATCGGCAAGATTGGCTTACTGAGGAGTTCTGGAATCGTTATCTGTTTGCCAATTGGCCATGAGGGTTTCTGGTAAAGGCGTACAACAAAGATAGTTCACCCGTTGTAGAGATCATCACGGAATGTAGAGGGCAGGGAGGAGGAGTACAGGCAAGAATTCTCATGATACCCACCCCTGAAAATAGGATTAAGAACCAGAACAATAAAGCAGCCCTAATTTCCTTTCACATTGCTTTGTCCTGCTTGTTGTTTGGCTTTATTAATATCCTTCTTCAAAAAAAGACTCGGTTAGCTACCCTATATATCTTGCCAAAACGCTTATCAGTAAGGTGTTTCCCTTCCCTAAAGATTTCTACTCCATATATTCAAATTTCAGGTGTTGATTTTATGCGTCAAAATAATAGTATATGCACTTTCGGGGCAAACGGATTACATACACTATGAACACTCTTATAAAAGAGCAGAGCCGAATGGCCCTGCTATCAGCTTCTGTTTCATTAATATTAATTTAATTAGTTCTTCTTGGACTTCATACCAAACCCGACAATACGATTAGGCCAAAACCGAGAGCGAGTAATTAAAAGGATTATCTATTTGCGTAAGCAAAAGCGTTCAAGGTAGCGTACTCATCAATATGATCATTGAGATGATCCAGGAGCTCTTTTATTTCCTTTTTCTCCTTTGCGTCTACCTTAAAAAGAAACGTGGAATTACGATCAATACGAATTTCTTTGCCAATGTGCTGGGACAAAATCGACTCAAGATAAGCCTTCTTTAAAGGCTTCGAGTTGTCAAACTGTATTATTTCCAGTTCAGACGTTTTTCCATCCTGTGTCAAGTATATAGAACCAGATGTAAAGTCTACTGCAAGAGCAACAACCCCAACTACTGCAAGTACGCTAATCCCAGGGACGATACCCAAAAGGAGCCCTGAACTATCTAGTATTAAAATTGGTATATCAATCTCCCCTTGTGCTTGCCCACGCCTCTCTGGATACAAAAAATACCCGCAGGAGGAGAAGCACAACAAACAAAAGATTAGAACCAAACCTGTCACAAACGTTCTTAGTTGTCTTTTCTTCAAAATTCGCTCCTCCATCCTGAGTATTAATTAATCACAGGTTTTTTTGTTACTTTATAATGAAC
>CAZVAH010000169.1:0-991 GCA_964625035.1 uncultured Bacteriovoracaceae bacterium
CACGGAAGGTTACGATATTCTGTGCTGTGGCTTCTCCTACACCAGCTAACATCTGTAACTCGGCGACATCTGCTGTATTGATGTTGATCACACCCTCAAGCTCCGGGGAGGCAGCATAGCCATAACCCCAGAATGCCAGCGTAAGTAACAGGACACCAAGGAATATAAACAAACTCTTTTTCATAATGACCTCCTTGAAAAAATTTTAATGATTATCTTTTGGAGAGATTACACTGGTGTAATTTTAAAGAATACAAACATTTTGTTAAAAGTCAAGGGCAGATAAAGATTTTTTTAAAAATTGTGTGTTTTGTGCAGGCATGGGGGTCTATATGAAAATGTCATATTTTCATTATTCGTTGTGACTGGAAGGTCATGATGGTTTATATGAAAAATACTTGGCAGGGATCAGGGGGCAGTTTTCAGGGATGGCTATTTCTCCCATCCCGAGTATGTTTTTATGCTTTCCGCCTTTGGCAGATAAGGTTATCTATTTACCTCTTATATCCTTATAAAGCTTATAGTCCAGGCTATCCACTAATGCCATCCATGATGCCTCTATTATATTAGAAGACACACCAACGGTATTCCAGCTGTCCTTCTTATCTCCTGATTCTATCAAAACCCTCACAACCGATTCGGTTCCTTTACTAGAGGCTATAACCCTTACCTTATAATCTATAAGCCTCACATCCTCAATCCTGGGATAAAACTTCTCCAAGGCCTTTCTCAAGGCATTATCTAATGCATTCACAGGACCATTCCCCATTGCCGCTGTATGTTCCACCTTGCCATCGACCTCTATCATGATGGTAGCTTCTGAGATAGGGCCAACATCATCACTATGTTTTTCTGTAATTACCCTAAACCCTTTCAATTTAAAGAAACGCATGTGCATGCCCATGGCCTTTTTCATAAGAAGCTCAAGGGAGGCATCCGCTCCCTCAAACTGGAAACCGCTGGCTTCAAGATCCTTTATACTCTTTACTAT
>CAZVAH010000169.1:1001-4855 GCA_964625035.1 uncultured Bacteriovoracaceae bacterium
CTCACGAGCTGTAGTGGAATCCTTTGAGAGATCCAAATTAAACTCTCTTGCCTTGTAGATAATATTGCTTTTACCTGACTGTTCAGAAACTAGAATCCTCCTGCGATTTCCAACTAATTCAGGGGTGATGTGTTCATAGGTCTCAGGATCACTCATTACTGCACTTGCATGTACACCTCCTTTATGCGCGAAAGCAGACTCTCCAACATAAGGTTCATGTTTGTAAGGACTCAGGTTGGCAACCTCATCCACAAACCTGGAAATCTCCAGTAACATCTTCATATTCTCTTTAGGTATAGCCTCATAACCCATCTTTAAGGTAAGATTGGGAATCACCGAGCACAGATTCGCATTACCGCATCTCTCTCCTATGCCATTTATGGTGCCCTGAACATGATCAACACCTGCAGATACCGCGCAGATTGTATTTGCCACTGCAAGGTCACTATCATTATGACAGTGGATCCCTAGAGGGGGATCCATCTCCTGTTTTAATGATCTGATAACATCTACTACCCCAGAAGGTATCATGCCACCATTTGTATCACACAGGACCACCCTGTCTGCACCACCTGCAATGGCTGCCTTAAGGGTTGCTAGGGCATAGGCTTTATTTGCAATAAACCCATCAAAAAAGTGCTCCGCATCGTATATTACAAGAGGAAATAAACCTTTTAGATAGGCTATAGTATCTGTAATAATTTTCAGGTTCTCCTCTAGAGAACATTTGAGTGAACCCTTTATATGGGTATCCCATGACTTTCCGACTATAGTAACCCCGAATGGATCTGCATCTACCAGAGATTTAAGCATACCATCCTGTTCTGGCTTGGACCCTGGTCGGCAGGTACTCCCAAAGGCAATTATCTTGGCATTTTTTATATCCAGGACCTTAATCTTCTTAAATAATGCATCATCTTTGGGGTTTGCCCCTGGCCAACCTGCCTCGATATAATCAACACCTAATCTATCGAGCTTTAGTACCACAGCGCACTCATCCTCAATGGAAAAGGAGATTTCTTCTGATTGCGCCCCATCCCTCAAGGTGGTATCGTATATCTCTATCTTAGCCAACAATGCCCCCTTGCCTCTCAAGATTGAATGCATTATGGAGCACTCTTATCCCTAGTTCTATGTATTTTTCATCTATCACGCATGATATCTTTATCTCTGAAGTAGATATCATCTGGATATTAATCCCTTCTTTAGAAAGGACATCGAACATCTTTGCTGCAACACCAGCATGCGAGCGCATCCCAACACCTATGATAGAGATCTTGGCAATCTTCGTATCACCCAATACATCCCTTGCTCCCAAGTGCTCAGCTTCCTTCTCTACAATGGCCTTGGCCCTTTCATAATCAGTCATGGGCACAGTAAAACTCAAATCAGCATATTCCCCGTCTGCTGAGACATTTTGTATGATCATATCCACATTTATATTCTCCTCAGCTAGTGGAGTGAATATGGTTGCAGCAACGCCTGGTTTATCTTGCACACCAAGTAATGTTATCTTTGCTTCATTTTTATCATATGTCACACCTGAGACCAACACACCTTCCATGTCCTTATCCTCCCCTGTTACCAATGTCCCATCCACTTCATTAAACGTGGACTTTACAAGTATATCTACGTTATGTTTCTTTGCAAACTCCACAGCTCTGATCTGCAAGACCTTTGTCCCTAAAGATGCCATCTCCAGCATCTCATCGTATGAGATCTTATCAAGTCGCTTCGCATTCTCGCATATCTTGGGGTCTGTTGTGTAGACACCATCCACATCTGTGTATATCTCGCATATCCCCGCACCCAACACAGCTGCCAATGCAACCGCAGACGTATCAGACCCACCCCTGCCAAGGGTCGTAACATCCTTGTCTTCTGTTATGCCCTGAAATCCAGCTACTACTGCTATTTCTCCTGCATCTAAGGCCTTCTTTATTAAACTCACATCTATATCCAGTATTCTGGCCTTTGTATATGAGTTATCTGTCTTGAAACCTATCTGATGTGCCAAAAACGATCTTGCTGGCATCCCTAACCCCTTTATAGCCATGGCAAGCAGTGCAATACTTACCTGCTCACCTGTAGATGCCAGAACATCCAACTCTCTAGGGTCTGGAGAGTTGGTGATATCTTTAGCCAGGTTGATTAGACTATCAGTCTGCCCTGCCATGGCAGATACTACCACCACGATCTTATCCCCCAACTTATACCTGTCCACTATCTTATTCGCTACATACTTGATCTTTTCGATACTACCAACTGATGTGCCACCATATTTTTGAACTACAATACCCATAATCTGCATCCCTCAAGTAAGATTAATCAACTATACCCGTTAATTCAAGACCCTTTATAAAAACCTTCCTGATTTGCTCCCCAACATAGACAATCTTTACATCTATCACAGGTGGGGGGAAAAATCCCCTTGCTACATCACCCCACTCTACTACTATAATATGCTCCTTATCCATAAAATCCTCTAACCCAAGGTCCCACACACTATCAGGGCTTAGCCTATAAAGGTCTACGTGAACAATGTCAAGCAGTGCTTTGTAGACATTTATCAAGGTAAAACTAGGGCTTACTACAGGGGTCGCAGGGTCTATTCCAAGGGCAGATGCTATACCTTTAGTAAGCAAGGTCTTACCTGCTCCCATATCTCCACCTAGCAAGATAACATCGCCGCCTTTAAGACATGCCCCAAGCTTAAGCCCCAGATTTACTGTGTCCTCAGGGCTTTTGCTTATAAATTCATAATACTCCTTATGTCCCAATAAACCTCCATGTCCTAGCGGACACATCCAAGGATGAAAATATTCTCGGGATGAGGGGCTCTCTCGCTTGCCTATATCGCTCTTTGATACATCCTTTTGGCTTGCTTACGGGCGCTGTCTAACTCGCCTACCTTTGGTAGGCTCAGACAAAAGGGAGCGCATCTCCTCCGGCTTCGCCTTGGATGTATTAGCAAATCACGATGGAAGGTCCGCTCAAGAACCCCATCATCCCTCCTCTCGCAAGTGATTAAACCCATTTTTCATTTCTCTTTAGGCTGAAAGCTGATCGCTGAGAGCTGATAACTATTTCCATATAACTAGTCGATAACATCAGCTATACCATATATATCCGGTATACATAGAGCCCCATTTAAATGCCCGTCACCACCCACAACAACCCCCTTCATTCCCACTGCAATGGCTGTGTCAATGTTCGGCACCCTATCATCTACTATTATAAAATCACTGGGTTTCATATCATAAAGTTCCATTATCTTGTAATAGGGATACGGTTTTGGTTTGGGGATGAAATCCATATATTCTATAGTAAAAAGATCGTCAAAGACATCTGATATATCCAGACAATGAAGAACTCTATTGACATAATCCAGAGAAGCATTGGAAAATATTATCAGTCTATAAGGGATTTCACTAAGGATTTTCTTTAGTCTTGCATCTGGATTTAACATCTCCTCAACCGGCACATCATGTACATCCCTGAGAAACTTTTCAGGATCTACACCGTGATGACGCATCAATCCCCCAAGTGTAGAGCCATATTGGATTATATATTCCTTTCTGAGACTCCTGGCATCTTCAATATTTAATTCACATTTACTTATCACATAGTCTTCTATCTTTTTGCTCACCTCTTTAAAAGGTCCTGTGCCCTTTGGATATAAGGTGTCATCAACATCTAAAAGGATTGTCTTCATTTTAATACGCTCGTTTTTTATCAGATAGAAACAAACAGCCCTATAGCTGCCAGTACAGGGGTTGTAATATTTATAATAACATTCAACCCCATATATGGAATCAATCTCTTTATATCCTTAGCATATCAGATCACGCCAA
>CAZVAH010000170.1:0-4831 GCA_964625035.1 uncultured Bacteriovoracaceae bacterium
TTTCTTATTTCTGTCATTTGGATTTGTTTATTATTTCGGATTTAGAGTTTAGTATTTACAATCTCCCCACTATTGAGTAATTACCTCAAGATTTTTCATGATCTATTTTCGTGCTAACTATTTTCATATAAATAACCTATCAAAACTTTTATAGCCTTTCAAGCCTAGCTTCGCTTACTTAAAAAATTCCCCTCTTGACTTTAGTGGGTATGATGGATGTATAATCTTTGGAAGAAAGGAAAGGCACTTGGAAGCGCTTGAGACACTTGAACAAAAGATATTGAAATTATTAGGCAGTATTGGTAAGCTTAAGCGGGAAAATAAAGGATTAGACGACAAGATAAAGGAGAAGGAGGAGGAGACAAGAGGGCTTAAGCAGGAAATAAAGAACCTCTTGGCAGAAAGGGATCAGGTAAAACAAAAGGTTGCAGAGCTTATAAAAAGAATGGAAGAGTTTTAGGGGTTTTGCAGGAATCTATTAGTGTAAAAATTTTAGGGCAAGAATATATAGTAAAGACCAGGGGTAGAGAAGAGTATGTACAAGCCTTGTCTAAATATATCGATGAGAAGGTCTTGGATGTTCAAAAGACAGGCAGTGCAGTCTCTACTATGGAGTTGGTAGCTCTTGTTATGTTGAATATGGCAGATGATGTAACACAGGCAAAGACAGAGTTAGAAGGTTTGAAAGAAAAGGTCAATACTAAGGCAAGGCATCTTATAAAGCTTATTGATAAACGAATAAAATAAGAAAATCCCTGGGGTGTTCGTGTCCCTTAAGGTCCCTTTGAGCCAACACATTAGATAAGAGGGTTTGTTCCCTGCTGTGGTGTGCAAATTCTCTTCAAAAAGAGAAAAGCCTAAAGCAGCATATCAGACTCGCCTGACTATAAAGTCAGGTTCAAGGAACGTGAAGGTACGGCATCGCCGGGGGTTTACTTAAAAGATTTATTTCCATAGATTCCTACTAAGTCCTCTTTACTATAAAGATATGCATAGTAAGTTTGAGATCAGAAAGGTAGCCTTAGAAAGACGCAAAGATCTTGATAGAGGTGAAAGGGCCTTTCGGGAGAAGGCAATTCAGGACTATATTGCTGAGGCGTCTGTTTTTAAGAGGGCGAGGATTGTGGCATTATATGTACCTATACGAGGAGAGGTAGATATATTGCCTCTGTGGCACGCCCACGACAAGGTAATGGTTTTCCCCAGGGTAGAGGAAGATACCCTTAGATTTTACCCTGTAAGGAGAAAAGATGATTTATCTAAAGGTAGCTTTGGCATACTAGAGCCAACCCCTTCTGCCCGCCAAAGGTGGATTGAGGTAAGCGATATTGGTTTAATCTTGATCCCGGGTTTGGTTTTTGACAGGGCAGGTTTCAGGATAGGATATGGCAAGGGCTTTTATGACAGGCTTCTAAATCTTTATTCGGATGTAGTGACAATGGGGCCATGTTTTGATGAGTTTTTTGTAGAAAGATTACCTGTTGATTCATGGGACGCCAGGGTAGATTTTATAGCAACTCAGTCAGGTATATTTAAATCAGAAGGTGAGGTAATAAAGTGATAACAACAGTATACATAGTTATTGGGATATTAATAGGCATTCTTTTGGGGTATGGGATAAAGGTTATTGTTAGTAAGAGGGGACAAGAAAAGGCAGTATTTACAGCGGGTAAGCTGATAAATGACGCTAAGATAGAGTCATCTAATATTGTAAAGGATGCTCAATTAAAGGCAAAGGACACCATATACTCTGCAAAGGCTCAAAGTGAAGCTGAGGCTAAAGAGCGATTAAAAGAGATCACATTTACTGAAAAACGTCTTGTCCAGAGAGAGGACATGCTTGACAAAAAATTAGCCCTTCTAGATGATCGAGATCAGGAGATTAAGAAAACAGAGCGAGAATTATCAATGCAACTCAAACAAGCAGAGCAAACCAGGGTAGAGCTTAAAGAACTGCGTAGAAATGAGATAGCCAAGCTTGAGGGGATAAGTGGGATGAGTTCGGAACAGGCAAAAAAGGAATTGATGGAAACTCTAGAGAATGTGGCAAGGCATGAGGCAGCAAAGAAGATAAAACAGATTACAGATGAGGCAATGGTAGAAGCGGATGGAAAGGCGAAAGAGATTTTAGCAACAGCTATACAGCGTTATTCAGCTGATGTAGCAAGTGAGCGCACTGTATCTGTAGTAAATTTACCTAGCGAGGAAATGAAGGGTCGTATTATAGGCAGGGAGGGTCGAAACATCAGATCCATAGAGGCAATTACTGGAGTTGATCTGATTGTAGACGACACCCCGGATGCAGTTATTGTATCTAGCTTTGATCCTGTAAAGCGGGAAGTAGCAAGGCTTTCTTTAGAGCGTTTGGTAATAGATGGCAGGATTCATCCATCCAGGATAGAAGAGGTTGTGGAAAAGGTAAAACAAGAGGTCTCAGATGGCATTTGGGAGGCAGGCCAAAAGGCTACATTTGATATAGGAGGACATGGCATAAACCCAGAGCTCATAAAATTGCTTGGCAAATTAAAATATCGCACCAGCTTTGCGCAGAATGTCTACCAGCATTCTATAGAGGTTGCACATCTATGTGGCATTATAGCTGCCGAGCTGGGTGTCAATCAAAAGATAGCCAAACGTATAGGATTATTGCATGATATAGGCAAGGCTATAGATCATGAGGTTGAAGGGTCGCATGCAATAATAGGAGCTGAGATATTGAAACGTTATGGAGAATCTAACAAGGTGACAGATGCAGTTGCTTCACATCATAATGAGATGCCAATCAATTCAGTATTTGGTTTTTTAGTGCAGGCAGCTGATTCATTATCTGCTGCTAGACCTGGTGCACGTCAAGAGATGTTAGAAAATTATATAAAACGACTTGCTGACTTAGAAAAGATAGCAGGTTCATTTAAAGGTATAGGTAGGGCATATGCTATCCAGGCAGGGCGTGAAGTACGGGTTATGGTGGATGTAAAGCAAGTAAGCGATGATGATATGGAATTATTAGCTCAGGAAATAGGGAAGGCCATAGAAGAGAATCTTACCTACCCAGGCCAGATAAAGGTCGTGGTTATAAGAGAGAACAGGGCTATTGGATATGCTAAATAAAGATAAGTTTAAACTTTATATTGATGCTATTCATCCGAAAAGCGAATACAGGGGCTTAGCAGACATCATATAATGGAGAGGGTCATGATCAGTAGTCAGATAAGAGAGTTTACAAGGGGCATTGTTGACATCATATCAGAAGAAGAGTTGATAAGTAAGCTTAAAAGGGGCGGGTCTCTTCGTGTAAAGACAGGATTTGACCCTACAGCCCCTGACATACACTTGGGACATGTAGTGCTTCTCCAGAAGATGAAACAGTTTCAGGATGCAGGCCATGATGTAATATTTTTAATAGGTGATTTTACTGGCATGATTGGTGATCCCAGTGGCAAGAATGCGACACGGCCTCCACTCAGCAGGAATAAGGTAATCGATAATGCCAGGACATATCAGGAACAGATATTCAAGATCCTCGACAAAGACCATACCATCGTTGCCTTTAATTCAGAATGGATGGACAAGATGAGTGTAGCCGAGTTCATTAAGCTCGCATCAACCCAGACAGTGGCAAGGATGCTGGAGAGGGATGATTTCAAGATGAGATTTGTCCAGAACAAGCCCATAAGTATTCATGAGTTTATGTATCCATTTGTCCAGGGGTATGATTCTGTTGCTTTAAGAGCTGATGTTGAGCTTGGGGGAACAGACCAGATATTTAACCTTCTCATGGCCCGCGAGGTACAGAGGGCCTATGGGATGGAACCACAGGTGGTCATTACACTACCTCTTTTAGAGGGACTGGATGGCGTGCAAAAGATGAGTAAATCGTATAATAACTATGTAGGCGTAAATGATGATTCTTATGATATGTTTGGTAAGATTATGTCCATATCAGATGAAATTATGTGGCGTTATTATAGTCTATTAAGTTCAAAATCAATAGATGACATCACTCAGATGAAAAGGGATGTGAATGGTGAGGCCTTGCACCCCATGGAGGCGAAGATGGAGCTTGCCTCTGAATTAGTAGAAAGATTTCATGATAGCGCTTCTGCAGCAGATGCCAGGGAAAGGTTTGAAAGGGTATTCAGGGCCAAAGCCCTCCCAGACGATATGCCAGAGGTTTCACTGAAGATAGAAAGGCCATGGGTATGTTTAGTCCTTAAGGAAGCTAGCCTTACAGGAAGCACATCTCAAGCAAAACGCCTGATAAAACAGGGGGCAGTAAAGCTGAATGGCCAAAAGATATCTGACGATAGCCTTATCTTAAAACCTGATAAATATGTAATTCAGGTAGGTAAGAGACGATTTGCAAAGGTAGATGTCCTTCAGTATGATGCCAAAGTACTGGGTGTATCCCCTCCACAAGAGAGTTAATAAAAGTGAGAGAAAATTTGATCTTTAAAGAGAATACCCCTTGACATGGTAAAACATTTAGAATAGAAGGGCAAGGCTTGAGTATGTAGCAGCATGTATGAGGGATAAGATAGTTATTGACATACAGAAAGTTTTTTAATAAAGAAAGTCTATATAACTTTTTGAAGGTTAAAGATGTTGACAGGGTTAAAATATAATAGTTTAATTTAGTGTGCGGAAGTTTTTGGAAACATCTTTTAGCGATGGATCTTTGAAAACTGAATAGTGAAGGGCGTAAGAAAAGTTAATTTATGAGAGTTTGATCCCGGCTCAGAACGAACGCCGGCGGCGTGCCTAACACATGCAAGTCGAGCGAGAAATTCCGAGCTTGCTCGGAAGAGTAAAGCGGCGCACGGGTGAGTAA
>CAZVAH010000171.1:0-662 GCA_964625035.1 uncultured Bacteriovoracaceae bacterium
TCTTTACGCAGATATGGGATTGATCACCCACAATGATCTGGGCATAAAGAGGTCCTGGCCCTACAAGGCCAAGGGAAAGGCAGCTCAGACTATCGGAGGACAGACCAAGTGCGTGATAGCGAATTCTGCCCTTGTGTGTGAATTCATGTTGGTATCTATCTGTGGGGGGATGCAAGAGATAGTGGATATGCTCAATCCTACCACCGGTTTTGGCTACACAATAGATGAACTTGCCAAGGCGGGAGAACGCATCTGGTATATAAAGAGGGCAATAGGCAACCTCTGCGGGGCTACCCGTGAGGACGACAAACTCCCCCGGCGCATCCTTGAGCCTCATATCGAGGGGGTCACCTCTAATCTCACCACGATGCTATATCCCACGGAAAGGACTATGGGGCCGACGGCCAAGCTGATGGCCAGGATCGGCAGTGAGAAGTTGATGGATAATACAAGGAAGATTGCGAACAAGTTTCTCTTCCCCAACCTGTATAAGATGATGAAGTTGATGGGGATGCTGCCTGGCCTCTCGGGCGACAAGAAAAGGTCGGTTCCATTTGATGAGATGATCGAGGAATATTACAGGTTGCGCGACATCGATGATAAGGGACGCCCCAGCAGCAAGCGTCTGGAGTCGCTTGGCTTGAAGGATGTAGCCAATGCAC
>CAZVAH010000171.1:672-4812 GCA_964625035.1 uncultured Bacteriovoracaceae bacterium
GATAAGAAGGAGGGAAAATTATTACAGATCTTAACAGAAAGAGCGTTTTAATTACCGGTGCCGGTCATGGCATTGGCAAGATTATGGCAGAAAGGATTGCAGCCCTCGGGGCGGCAAAGCTCATCATCCTTGATATCAACAAAGAGACCCTTGATGAAACAGCAGAAGAGCTCAGAGCAATAGGGCCCGAGGTATATGCAAAGGTATGTGATATTTCAGATAGGGAAGCTGTTTATAAGTGTGCAGAAGAGGTACATAGGCAAGCAGGCCCGGTGGATATCCTTATCAATAATGCCGGGGTAGTCTTCACCGGAGAGATACTGGATCTACCTGATGATATGCATAAGAAACATGTTGATGTGAATCTTATGGGTACCTTATGGATGTTAAAGGCATTTGTCCCTGATATGGTCAAAAGGGATGAGGGCCATATAGTAAATATTGCATCGTCAGCAGGCATGCTGGCCATACCTGGAATGGGTATATACTGCGCCACAAAGTTTGCGCTGATGGGCCTTAACGATGCATTAAGGTGTGAACTGCTTAACAGAAAATCAAAGGTAAAGGTAACGGTTGTATGCCCATACGCGACAGACACAGGGATGTTTGCCGGTTTCAAGACACCGTTTTTTCTCCCTGCTCTAAAGCCCGAGAAGATGGCTCAGGCCGCAGTCGATGGTATATTAAAGGACAGGAAGATTGTGGCTAAGCCTATCAATGTCTACGGTCTACCAATACTCAGGTCACTTTTTCCACCTGCTGCAGTGGATGCTGTTATAAAGATACTGGGCTTCGATAAGTCTGCTTATCACTGCAAAGGATTCTACAAACCATAAAAAAGAGTCCAGAAGTCAGGAGACAGGAGACAGAATGCTTCCAATCGGATTATCATATATACCCTAACTTCTGGATTCTGAGTTCTGACTCCTTTTTCATATTTCATATAAAATATATTTGAATCGTGAGTTAATCGTGAAGCTAAAACTTTTTTTTTGCCTCTCGATTACTTCAAGATTACTCATGATTTACTTTTATATTTAAGCTGAATACTGACCACTGACAGCTATTTTCATAAGAGACAGGGATTAAGCAGTAATGGAGAGGGCTGGATATAGCATGGTATTGACTTAATTTGTGTAAATTGATATAATATCTAAAATTAAGGGGTTTTATTTAATGATAAAAGTCGGAGATATTATAGTATATCCAGCACACGGCGTTGCTGAGATAGAGGCCATAGAGGAACGTGAGATATCTGGGACAAAAATGACCTTTTTTATATTGAAGATTTTGGATTCGGAGATGACGGTGATGATTCCTGTCTCTAATGTAAACAATGTGGGCATACGCTCCCTTGTCGATGAAGAAGGCATAAGAAAGGTGGTTGGTATCCTACATGAGAAAGATGTAACTATTGATAATCAAACATGGAATCGTCGATACAGGGAATATATGGATAAGATAAAGAGTGGGTCTCTATTCGAGATCGCCGAGGTGTTAAGAGACCTCAACATCTTAAAAAGGGGCAAAGATCTCTCTTTTGGCGAGAGAAAGATGTATGATACTGCAAAAAATCTGCTTCTAAACGAGATATCTATTTCCAAAGGCATAAATAAATCAGAAGTGGAGAAGATGATCATAGAGGCTATCAGTAAGAATTAACCTTCACTGATTGGCAAGGTAGTGGTTATATGAAATGGTTTATAAGGATCTTCATTGCTTTACTCGTCCTCTATGGGGCCTATAATTTTGCCCTTGCATGTATAGGGGGCAATCTGTGGCCTATTCTATTACCTGCACTTGCCTTGGTTCTTTTGCTAGTAATTTTTATCAAGGAGTATAAAGGCTTTACATCACCTGCCTCAACTTATATAGGGGCTAGTATCGGTGCCATCCTTGGTCTTGTGATAGCTGGCCTTTTTGGGCGTGTCTTTCTCTCTTTATCAGGTGGTATTTATATCTATATACTTATTAATACCTTCTTAGGTTACTTAGGGTATTCTATAGGGATGTCAAAGGGAGTGGCTTCTATCTTTGACAGTCTTGGTGTATTAGGTGGCAGGGCTAGGATAGAAGAAGGCAGCCCGAAACTTTTAGACACAAGTGTTATTATTGATGGGAGGATATCTGATATCTGTGACACTGGTTTTATTCATGGTATCCTTTTTGTACCGCAGTTTATATTGAATGAACTGCAGCACATAGCGGATTCTCAAGACCATCTGAAAAGGACCAGGGGCAGGAGGGGTCTTGATATCCTGAACAGGCTGCAAAAGCATCCCATTGTGGATGTAAAGATCACAGACCAGGACTTTCCAAAGATCGAAGAGGTTGATTCAAAGCTTATTGCGCTGGCCAGAGATATGGATGCTGAGATCCTTACAAACGATTTTAATCTTAATAAAGTGGCTCAGATCCAGGGAATTACAGTGTTAAATATCAATCAGCTTGCAAATGCCTTGAAACCGGCAGTCTTGCCAGGAGAGAATGTGGTTGTGCGAATCACGAAACAGGGCAAGGAAAGAGATCAGGGTGTGGCATACTTTGAGGACGGGACTATGATTGTAGTGGAGAACGGTGAAGGTCTGCTGGGCAAGGATGTGGAGGTGGTGGTCACCTCTATCCTGCAAACAGCTGCAGGGCGTATGATATTTGCGGCACCAAAAAATGGGATCAGTTAGCTCAGTTATTGTTGCCGGAGGTGGTGGCAAGCGCTTTGGTGCCAAAAAGCAATTTCTTATACTCTCTGGTACATCTGTACTCAAAAGAACGGTTGCCATCTTTGATAGCCATCCTGCCATCCATCGTATAGTTGTTGTAGTACCCGAAGAGGATGTACCTATGGCCAAGGATATGTTGATGGGCTTAAAAAAGGTGTATGCGATCGTCGCAGGAGGCGAGACCCGTCGGGCATCTGTATGGAGTGGTTTACAACTCATCCATGATGGAGTAAGGCCCCTTGTGTCACATTTGCTTATAAGCAAGGTAATAGATGGTATCAAGGGTTTTGATGCCTGTATACCGGCCCTACCTGCTGCAGATACGATAAAACAGGTAAAGGATGGAATCGTTCTAAAGACAATACCAAGGGCAGATGTATATACCATACAGACCCCGCAGGCATTCAACACATCTAAGATCATTGCAGCCCATGAAATGGCAAATAGAAAAAGGGCTATTGCAACGGATGATAGTACGCTTCTTGAGGAATATGGTGCTAATATAAGGGTGGTAGAAGGCGACCCTTATAATATAAAAATTACAAGAAGGACAGATATGTTATTTGCAGAGGTGATTATCAAATGTCATACAGGATAGGGATAGGCTATGACATACACCCTTTAGTTCAGGGTAGGACACTTGTCTTGGGTGGTGTGAATATACCCTTTGACAAGGGTCTTTTGGGTCATTCTGATGGGGATGTGATCATACATGTCATATGTGATGCAATATTGGGTGCTTTAGCAAAGGGTGATATAGGTCAGCTGTTTCCTGATACCGAGGAGCACACATGTGATATGTATTCATTGGATATGTTGCGAACGATAGTAGGAGATATAGTTTTGCCTGATTATGCAATTATTAATATAGATGTAAACTGCATAAGTGAAAGGCCGAGGCTTAGCCCCTACAGGGAAGAGATGGTCTCCAAGATCGCTAATGTATTAAGGGTTGAACATAGCCAAGTCTCAATAAAATTTCGCACACACGAAGGGTTTGGCGATATAGGAAAGGGTAATGCCATGGCCGCAGATGCAGTGGTATTGTTAAAGAGGGTTAAGAGAGAAATTTAGTTTACAATGGAGAGATTTTGTCCATGAGCATAGAGATATATAATACGCCTATCAAGAGAAAGCAGCAATTTTCCCCGCTTAAAAAAGGCAGGGTCGGCATGTATGTGTGCGGTATCACGGCATATGACATGTGTCACATAGGTCATGCGAGGTCTATGATCATCTTCGATACCATAGCCAGGTTCTTGAGAAAAAAGGGTTATGATCTCACATATGTGAGGAACTTTACAGATGTGGATGATAAGATCATCGCAAGGGCAAACAAAGGGGGCCTTACTTTCCAGGATGTATCAGAAAAATACATTGAAGAATTATCTAAGATTGTTCCAGGCGATTTTGAAAACTA
>CAZVAH010000172.1:0-4726 GCA_964625035.1 uncultured Bacteriovoracaceae bacterium
ATCCTAAACTCGACTGCAGAGATACCCTTATCTAATTCTGATTCTACCCGTGCATCCAAGCCCAGCTTGAAGGATATATATTGCTGCTGCCTATCCTTTAACTCCTTATAGTGTCTCTGGCTCGTTGCAAAGGACTGAAGGGCTACTTGCTCTCTTATCTTCCTTACTCTCAAAAGGGTCTCAAACCTGAATTGAAACATCTATCTCACCCTTCCTGCTTAGAGTCACTGAAGATTTGGCGCACCCCGGATATCGCATACTCCATGCCATACCTTTCCTCTATATCCTGCTTTAGAAAATCATTTATGGCATCTATGTATTTGAGGGCATTATCAATCCTTGGATTACTACCAGGCACATATGCACCTATATTTATAAGGTCTTCTGCATCTTTGTATACTGCCATGATCTCTAAAATCTGTTTTGCGAGCTTTAGATGTGAGCTGTCCACTATATCCCTCATTATCCTGCTCACGCTTTCTAACACATCTACAGCAGGATAATGATTCCTTGCTGCGAGATCTCTTGACAGTACTATGTGTCCATCAACAACGGATCTTACCGTATCTGCCACAGGTTCTGTAAAATCATCCCCCTCTACCAAGACGTTATATAATCCAGTAATACTCCCACCAGACGAGGAATTTCCTGCCCTTTCTAAGAGTTTAGGCATACTTGCAAAACATGATGGGGTATAGCCCTTTGTAGTTGGTGGTTCGCCTATAGACAGACCTATCTCCCTTTTAGCTAAAGCAAAGCGGGTTATTGAGTCCATCATGAGAATGACATCTTTGCCCTGGTCACGGAAGAATTCTGCAATTGTGGTAGCCAGATACGCACCCCTTATACGGATAAGCGCTGGTTGATCAGATGTTGCGGCCACTACAACAGACCTTTCTAATCCTTCCTCTCCCAAGTCCTCCTCTATAAACTCTTTGACCTCTCTTCCCCTCTCCCCTATCAGGGCAATTACATTCACATCTGCCTTTGTGTAGCGTGCTATCATACCCAAAAGTACACTCTTGCCTACACCAGAGCCCGACATGATCGCCATCCTCTGGCCTTTACCTATGGTAATGAGTGCATTTATTGCCCGTACGCCTAAATCTAAAGGCTCGTCTATACGAGCCCTCTCTAGGGGATTTATCGGGTTGCCATATAAGGACATCTCCCTATTGGTATCTATAAACCCCTTTTCATCCAAAGGCCTACCTAATCCGTCAATGACCCTACCCAGTAAAGCATTCCCCAACTTTACACTAGGGCTGGATCGCCTGGCCACAATAGAACTTCCAGGGCCTATCCCATCAAGACTTCCTAAAGGCATCAGTAGTACACGTTTGTCTCTAAAACCGACTACCTCTGCCATAATAGATTTTTTCATATCCCGTGAATAAATCTCACACATACCCCCCATAGCACTCCCGGGGCCATGACCTTCTACTACAAGACCTACAATATTCGTTACCTTGCCTCTTACCTGGATAGGATCCATATTTTCTACACGCTTTATACAAACCTCAACATCAGCGCTCTTCAAGAATGATCTCCTTTGTGTGTTCTATCTGAGACCTAATAGTTGCATCTATCTCGCCAAAAGAGGTCTCTATAACCACGCCACCCCGCTCTATAGTATTGTCTTCCACAATAGAAAGCCGATCTTTTGTTTGTATATGTGTCCCAAGGATTTCTTCTATCTCTCTCATGTACTCATAATCTGATGGGTGTAGCCTTAGACGAATCTCGTCACTCTCCATCAGGTGTGTACCTGCAGATTTCACTGTTTCTAATATGACATCAGGGGCCAGGTGAATCTCTCTATGGATAACCTTTTCTGCAATCAGGCTAACCAAGTTCAACATCTGATCTATGTGCTGCTCTGTAAGCATTTCTCTTTGACGGGTAAGTTGCTCTATGGCATCCTTGAAGGTTGTAAAGAGTGGCTGTAGTCTTTTGACCATAACCTTTTGCCCTTCACTTTGACCCTGTTCCAGTCCCTTTTTATAGGCCTCCATCTCTATTGCTTCTCTTCTCATATTTGCCTGTTTAACGATCTTTACTGCCTCCTGATCTGCCGACTTGTAAGCTTCATGCCTTCCTTTCTCATTAATCATGTCCTGCAAATCATACATGGCTATAGGGATATTTAAGCCTTGACTATCCTTTAGTATCTTAGACGAGCTCATCGCCGCCCCCTTTACCCCCTAGGACAATCTTACCGGCTGCATCCAGTTTTCTTACCACCCTTACAATATTTTGCTGGGCCGCCTCTACATCAGAAAGCCTTACCGGCCCCATAGCCTCCATATCCTCCAACAACATCTCAGATGCCCTTGATGACATATTGGATAAAATCTTTTCCTTTAAAGGTTCGCTGGCTGTCTTTAGTGCAAGTATAAGGTCTTCATTGGTAATCTCCTTAAGGATAGCCTGTATGCCACGATTGTCTATGCCTACTATATCTTCAAACACAAACATCTTCTGCCTTATATCCTCAGTCAAATCTGCATCCTTTTCCTCCAGAGACGCAAAGATATTACTCGCTGTAGTATTATCTAAGTGATTCATAATTTCTGCCACAGCTTCTATCCCCCCAACCTTTTCGCTCTCTATAGTGCCCATGGCCTGTATTTCTTCTTGTAGAACCTTACCCACATCCTCTACAACACTAGCCGGGACTATATCTAAATTCGTCATCCTGTATACAATTTCCGAGTACATGCCCTCAGGCAGTTTTGCCAGGATCTGCGCTGCTTTTTCAAAATCAAGATGCGCAAGTATAAGGGCAATGGTTTGAGGGTGTTCTCCCTTAAGATAGTCTACCAAAAGCGATAAATTCGCCTTCTTAAGACTGGAAAAGGCAGACCTGTCCCTGGCCTGAGATATGGCCTCTAAGATAGGCTTTGCACCTTCATCTCCCAGGGCATCCACTATTGTCCTCTGAATAAACTCTATACCTTGTTTACCTGAAATACCACTTACCTCAAGACATTCCTGCCTGAACTTATTCATGATATCCTTTACTACGCCTACAGGTATTGTGGTATCCTCCAAACTACCCATACATTTACCTATCATCTCTATCTCATGATGACCTAGGTCTTTCAATACATCCTTCGCGAAACTATCCCCCATGGCCATAAACAATATAGCAGCTCTTTGAGGGCCATCAAACTTTTTAGATACAGCCATTAGCTTCCCTCATATAACCAATTCCTTATCACAGCGACAGCACTTCCTACATCATCTTTTGCAAGACTCTCTATATCCTTCCGCCACCCCTGCACTGCGTGTTTCATTTCTTCACTCTTTGCCTTAGCACCTTCTATCAGGGCCTTTTCTTCAGGTGACTCTATTGACTCTTTTTCCTCGCCTTCAAGAATTCTCTCCTCTTTAGGAACCTCCTTTATAACCCTTACAGGTCCTGACAGCCACTTTATAATGGGCCTAAGTACAAAGAGGAAAAGCAGAAGCACAACCAAGAAAAATACCCCTGGCTTTATCAGAGATGTCAGAAACTCCATCTTCTTAGCAGCAGAGGCTATCCCCTCTATATCTACACCTTCTGTTACAAATGGTATACATGCTACCGATATGGTATCATCACGATCCGGATTAAACCCAATAGCATGTTTTACAGCTTCTTCTATCTCTTTTAACTCTGTTTCACTTCTTGCAACAAATACCTTTTTACCCTCATCATTAGCTTTATACATGCCGTCTACTACCACTGATACAGTAAGCCTATCTATCTCTCCAGGGGATTTTACAAGTTCTGTCAGGTTTTTGGTTATTTCATAATTCCTGACTATACCTGAGCTCCCACCGGTGGCACTAGCTGATAAAACACCCGGGCCGCCCCTGCCTGTAGGGAGGTTCGATGGTGTACCTGCTATGCCTCCGGGAGCTCCTCCAGCTCCCCTAGTCTCGCTCTTTAACTCTTCACTCCTTATAACACTGCCTTCAGGGTCGTAGGACTCCTTAGTACTTTTGATCATATCCATATTCACATCTGCACTTACCTTCACAACGGCCTTACCAGTACCAAGAATCTTCTCCATCATTCCCTGAGCCCTTGTCTCCAGCATGTTTTCTAATGCATGTCTCGTCTCTAAATGATTTTTAGCAAAGGATACTGCACCATCTTCTTTCCCCTCATATAGTACTTTACCCGTAACATCTACTATACTGACGTTCTCTGGTTTCAAACCACGTACGCTTTTTGCTACCAGATAAACTATGCCCTGGACATGAAAGGACTTGATACTGTATCCTGGCTTGGGTCTTATTATAATAGATGCCTTTGCTGGCTTCTCATCTTCAATAAACACGCTCTCTTTGGGTAATACTATATGCACCCTTGCAAAATCTATCTCATCCAAGGCCATAATAGTCTTAGCAAGCTCATTTTGCAGGGCCCTTTGATAGTTTATCTTCTGCACAAACTCTGATGTAGAGAAGCTGGTTTCATCAAAAAGCGCAAACCCCTCGCCACCACCTCCCTTTGGTAGACCTTGTCCTGCCAGGGTCAATCTGGTTTCATAGACCTTATCCCCTGGGATCATAATGGCACTCCCACCCTTGGTAAGCTTGTAAGGTATGCGCTCCTCTTTTAGCCTCTGTACAATAACAGATGCATCTGCATCACCCAAGTCTGTAAATAGATATTGATATTTCGGTGCAGTAACCCACATCAAGGTCACTATAAAGATAGTAACTACAAGTC
>CAZVAH010000173.1:0-4719 GCA_964625035.1 uncultured Bacteriovoracaceae bacterium
AGTAAAAATCGGGCTAGGAGATGAGTCACGATCACTCCTCTTTGACTTTGGTTATTCGAAGTGGGGCGTACTTCATAATATAGATGCCCTGGAAGTAAATCTTGATGAGATTGAACTTGCCTGCCTTTCACATGGACATATGGATCACTTTGGCGGAATGCTAACTGTGATAAATGCCATGAAAAGAGACAAGATAGATCTTATTCTTCACCCTGCAGCATTCAGGGACAAAAGATATATAAAATTTGGGGAGCAAATCAAGGTCTACATCCCTTGTCTTGATAAAAAAGAGGCGATCGACGCGGGTATTAATATTGTAGAGAGCCAGGGGCCAATGCCCCTTTTGGATGGAGGGACAACCTTTCTTGGAGAGATCCCAAGGCAGACCTCCTTTGAAAAGGGCATGCCTAATGGGTTTTATGAAGAGGATGGCAAAGAGTTATGGGACCCCATAGAGGATGATACCGCGATAGTAATGAATTTAAGGTCAAAGGGTTTGGTGATACTTACCGGCTGTGCGCATTCCGGGGTTATAAATACTATAAACCATGCCAAAAGTGTTACAGGGATAGAGAAAATACATGCCATTATGGGTGGATTTCATCTCTCAGGGCCTGTATTTGAATCAATAATTGCCCCCACCATAGATGAATTGAAGGATATAGATCCTGACTATGTGATACCAACCCACTGTACAGGCAGGCGTGCCATCTTGGATATAGAACATGAGATGCCATCCAAATTTCTGCTTAATATGTCAGGGACAAAGATGACATTTCCATCATGATAGAGGATATACTGTATCATATAAAAAGGCCCGCACGCTATCTTGGCGGGGAAACAAACCAGGTGCTTAAAGACCCTTCTACAGTAAATGTGCGCTTTGCCCTGGCATTTCCTGATATCTATGAGATAGGTATGTCTCATGCGGGCCTCAAGATACTCTACCACATCCTGAACTCCATAAAGGGTGTATGGGCCCAGAGGGTCTTTGCTCCCTGGCCTGATATGGCAGATCTCCTGGAAAAAAAAGCCATGCCCCTATTCAGCCTTGAGGAAAAAAGGCCAATAAATACATTTGATGTGGTGGGCTTTTCGATCCTCTATGAGCTGGCATATACTACTATAGTAAGGATGTTGAAACTATCACATATACCAGTGTATGCCCTGGATCGCTCGTCAAGAGATCCAATCGTTATTGCAGGCGGGACATCTACATCCAACCCCTGCCCTTTCATCGATTTTTTTGACCTCATTGTAATAGGAGACGGCGAGGAGGTAGTCCAAAAAATAGCACATATCTGCCTTCAAACAAGGGATCGTAATGAACGTATCATTGCATCTTCTGAGATAGATGGTGTTTTTATCCCTGGCAAGACAAAAAGGGCAAGGCGAAAAATCCTGAAAGACCTGGACTCCTTTCCATTCCCGGAAGCTATAGTCGTGCCAAATACATCGATTGTACATGACCGCATTGGGGTAGAGGCAGCACGCGGATGCACCAGGGGCTGCAGATTCTGTCAGGCAGGGATGATATACAGGCCATACAGAGAGCGCTCTTTTGAATCAGTTGTGAATACCTTTAAGGGGGCTATCAAATCTACAGGTTATGATGATGTATCAATTATGGCCCTTTCTGCCACTGATTTAAGTTATATAGATTCATTAATAGCCTGCCTTGCCCACCCATCCAGGGAGATATCAATAGGTATCCCATCGATCAGGGTAGAAGGGCTCAAAAAAGATACCGTAGATATCATTTCCCCTTTAAAGAAAACAGGCTTCACCCTTGCCCCAGAGGCTGCCACAGACAGGTTAAGGCAGGTAATCAATAAAGGTAATACAGAACAGGACTTAATGGATAGCATAAGGACAATAAAAGACCTTGGTTGGCGCTCTGTAAAACTCTATTTTATGATAGGGCTGCCCACAGAAGGCGAAGAAGATATTGATGCCATAATAAGACTCTCTCATGATATATCAAGGGAATTTAGAAACGGCAGGGTCTCTATAAGCATATCTGCCTTCATACCGAAGCCATTTACCCCATTTCAATGGGAGGCCCAAATTCCCATGGATACACATGTCACTTTGCTCAATCTCTTAAAGAAGCGCCTCAAAAAAAAGACCATGTCCCTAAAGTGGCAAGAGCCGGGGCTGACCTTCCTTGAAGGGGTATTTTCAAGGGGTGATACTAAATTAGGCCAAGTTATAGTAAAGGCCTCTGAATTAGGGGCATATCTTGATCCCTGGGGCGACCAATTCCGTTTGAAGGCCTGGGTGGATGCCTTTGATAAGCTAGGGATAGACCCGTATAATTATCTAATGCCAAGGGATGAAAAAAAGACCCTGCCATGGGATTTTATAGATATGCAAATTGATAAAAAATTTTTATTAGAGGAGAGAGCCAAGGCTTATAAAGGCATTGCCACACCGGATTGCAGATATAACGGGTGTAATACATGCGGCGCATGCGCAGGTGATGTAAAAAATATCATAATGGATAGTGGGAATCCCATTGATATATTTGAAATAACAAAAGATAGTAGCCACAACCCATATGTAATAGGTCTTACCAAGAAAGGACCTTTGCGGTTTACAGGGGCAAGAGACTGGCTTGAAATGATAAAAAGGGCTGTCAGGCGCTCTGAACTCCCTGTACACTATACCGAAGGTTTCAGCCCTACTGTGAAAATAAAGTGTATTCCCCCTGTATCCTTTGGTATCCCATCACAGGGCGAGTACTTCCAATGTGACCTAAAGAAAGAGATCGACCCGAAAGAAATCATCTCCCTTATCACACAACATCTCCCTAAGGGAGCTGATGTCCTTTCCTGCTCGAAGGGAAAGATAAGTCAGGTCCAAGCCTATGTATTCAAATTCCTTCGTCCCATCACACTCAATATCGGGGATGATGTGTGCATTGCCAAGGGAAACAAACCTTTGCGGGTATGGGACTTCCTGGATCTTCTTGACGAGACAACCATGAAGATCAAATTCGTAGATGGGAAAACCATATCCCCTCTGGCCATTACGGAAAGCTTTGCACAAGAAGAAATCAAAGCTCAAGATATCATCAAGGTGAGAACTCTCTTTGCAGAATCGAGCCCTGCCACGGATGAGACAGGATAAGAGACCCAGAAAGGTCTTAAAACGAGCCCTTTATAATACCTATATTGTCATTGCGAGAAGCTTAAGCGACGAGGCAATCTAATAATCTTAACTGGTTATGCTCCACGAAATTCTTCACTTCGCTTAAGCCCTCCACACTTCGTGTGGGTCCCCAGTTTGTCTTCACTAAAGCTCGCAATAACGTCCTTTTAGACCTTTTGCAATTCCATCAATTAAGGCTGGATAAGAAAAGATCGCCATGCTATACCTTTATATCAAGATGGAAAAACAAAATAACAAATTGGATATAAGGGGCCTGCCCGACAAGGCAGCATCTGTGATACAGGAATTTGCACAAGATCTCATCTTAAGGCTTCAAGACAACATTGATGCCATAGCCATTACAGGTAGCGTCCTGACCAAAGACTTTGTCGATGGTTTGTCAGATATAAACTCTGTCCTTGTGCTCAAAGAGATGAAAATCCCGGTGCTTGATAGTCTTGCCTCCATGGGAAGCCGCTACGGGAAAAAGGGTGTGAGGGCGCCCCTTATCATGACCGGTGATTACATCGCAAGATCGCTGGATGTATTCCCAATCGAGTTTCTGGACATTAAGTTGCTCCACAAAACCATATATGGCAGTGATGTGTTCTCTGATATCGCTATCGAAAAACCCATGCTCAGATTGCAGTGCGAGAGGGACTTAAAGGCCAAGCTCATCCACTTAAGGCAGGGCTTTATTGTGGCATCAGGGAAAAAGAATGCCCTTTCTCAACTCCTGTTCGATGCATATCCGGGATTTTTCCCCTTGTTTCGGGCCATTCTCTATCTGATGCAAGGCGTCGAGGGCCCGGTTATACTCAAGGCCGAGGTGTTAAAAAGCATAGAAAAGACCTTTTCCATACCCATGGATTGTCTCAAAGAGATACAAGGATTAAAGACAAAAAAGAGGCCATCTGTTCCCATAGAGCAGGCACACAGACTTTTCGACGAGGTGTATAGAATAACACATGAGCTCTCCTCCAAAGTTGATGAGATTGATATATAAACTCATTCTCATCCCTGTTATTCTTGTCTTAGCAGGTCTGATCCTGGCAGCAAGAATGCCTGCATCCTATGTGGTAGACAGCGCAGGCATCATTGAAAATAGCATCCGCCAAAGGCTCGCAGGAAACCTCCAGGAGTTGGAACAGAAAACAGGGGTACAGATGGTCATCCTCACGGTTGATTCAACAGAAGGTATCCCTATCGAGGAGTTCGCCCTTGAAAAGGCAGCCCAGTGGGGTCTTGGGCAAAAGGAAAAAGACAACGGGCTTATCGTGGTTGTAGCAGTAAATGACAGGAAATACCGTATTGAGACAGGATACGGGCTTGAATCCATCCTTCCTGACAGCCTTTCAGGTAGCATTGCCAGAAAATATCTTGTCCCAAGGTTCAAGACAGGTGACTATACAGGGGGTATCTACGCCACGGCAATCGTTATCATGCATACCATTGCCAAGGCCGAGGGGGTGGAGCTTACAGGCCTGCCAAAGATTCAGCCCAGGCGAACAAGGTCTGCATCTCCGCTGGGTAGCCTGTTAACACTTGTCATAATCTTTATAATCA
>CAZVAH010000174.1:0-4715 GCA_964625035.1 uncultured Bacteriovoracaceae bacterium
AATTAGCAAGAAGTAAAACGTGCTACTTTCAAATATAACATCTATTTATAAAATGCCAATAAGACATTATCATAATAGATAGTAATGCCTATAACAACAAATACTTGTTTCGCTCTTAAAAGAAAATATAAGACCGAGGTGCATATCGCTATTGACTTTTGGGGAGATATGCTTATCTTCTTGTCAACTAGAATAGATGATCATTATAGTTAAATAGGTGACATTAAACTTAAGTAGATTTTTAACTACTTTGGATTATATTAAATTATCTGGATATTTAATTGATCCATGCTTAAAGGAGGAAAGAAACAATGCTATTAAGACGCCTTTTTGCAGGAGGAATTCTTTTATTTTTTCTGGGTCTGGCCTTGGGATGTACAAGTTATGGACTAAGGTACATCCCATCTAAAGATATCCGTCATACCCTGAAAAATGAGCAGCTTAGAGTTGTAGACGGAAAGAGATATTTTGGCGATGCCTGGATGGAGAAACGGGGAGATCTGTATATACTGTATCTTACGGGATCTCCTTATGAAATAGGATTCCAGCACGGCATCTTAATGAGCGAGGAGATCAAACAAGGTGTGGCCAAACTTTACGCTGATCCTATAAGGCCATATAGTGAAAAAGGCTTTTCTCTTTTGGCCTGGGGACTCGGGCGATATCTGGATTGGAAGGTATACCGCCCACTTGAAAAGGCCCAGCCCAAAGAGATTCTACAGGAGCTAAAAGGGATTGCAGATGGTTCAGGGGTCCCTTACAAGACAATCTTCAAGGCCAATCACCACGCCGGGGTTACTATGGCCATGATGCCTGTACTGATCAATGCTAACATGAAAAAATTTGAGAAATTAGGGATAGATGTTGGCGCATGCAGCACCTTTGTCGCCACCAAGGAGGCCGCCTTAAATGGAAAGACCATAGTGGGAAGAAATACAGATTATTCCGGGGTGGAAGGCTGGCCTAAGTACCAAACAGTCTCATTTGTTAAGCCGGATAAAGGATATGAATATGTCAAGATTGCAACTGCAGGGATCCTCTTGTGGGCAACCGGCATGAATGAAAAGGGAATCGTTTTGTGCCCGCATATGATGTTCTATGATGATATTACCCCTGATGGCTGGAATATCGTAGCATTTACAGACGAGATCCTGCGAAAGGCCGACAGTATAGATCGTGCTATAGAAATTGTACAAGACAATCCCCGGGGGGCCTCATGCGGATTTGTCATCATTGATGGAAAGGCAAAGGATGCTGTTGCCATGGAGGTAAGCACGGGAGGCGTGGCCATTAGAAAGATGGATGACAGGGTAGTAGCCATGACCAATATGGCAATCTCCAAAGAAAAGCAAAAGGTTGATTTTATATCGAGATACAATCTCAATGAAGGCTGCCCTGGCCGTTATTTCAGGCTCATGCAGCTAGTAAAGGAAAACTATGGAAAGATAGATCCTTGCCTGGCAGCCGAGTTTATGGGTGATCATATAAGGATCACAACTGGCACTGAACGTACTATATACGGGGTACTCGGGGTTACTGATAATGTTACCAGTGTTGTATTCTCCCCTGAAGATTTGAAGCTCTGGGTAGCTGGAGGCCTTGCACCAATGTGCAATAACCCATACATGGGGCTTGATTTTCAACAAGAGATGCAAGGTATTCAATCCAGGATAACACCTGAAGTCCTTGAAGGATATCACTTTAAAAACCCCAATAAACGAAAAGGGATGAACAAATATAACCAGGCCTATATTATCTATGAACGCGATCCCAAGCAGATAGACGATGCACTCAAACTTCTTCGGGAAGCTGCCGGGCTCGACCCTGATGAGGCCATCTATCACCGGACAATTGCAAAGCTTCTGCTCCATGAGGGATCTTATGATGAAGCCATAAGGGCCATGAACAAGACCTTACCTTTAAAGCAGTCTTTAAACGAGATGGCGCATGACTATCTTATTTTAGGCATACTCTATGATCTCAAAGGAGAAAGGGAGTTGGCCCTTTCATATTATCGAAAGATAGACAATCTAAAGGAACAAGGGGCTGATCCCTGGTTTAAAATAAATAAGGCCCTTTGGGCATTTGCGCAAAAATATGAAAACAAGCCCTTTACTAAAAAGCAGCTCAAAGACAGGTGCATGTTGATTGATTTTAGTCAAGGTGCTGGTATTGAATAGATATATGCGGTCATCCCTGAAAATAAAGGCAGGGCCATTTCTGGCCCTGCCTTTTTGTGCTCGATAATTCAAGATTAATTAGCTCTTCTTTAACGTCTTCTTTGCCTAATAGGCTGCCGTAGAAATGAAGCAGGTGCCCTCCGTAATTCTACCCGTAGGCCCACTGTAACGGTCCAGAATATCGGGAATTTCATTCGCACCCGTCGGGAAGGTATCAAGATAGTCCATAAAACCTCTCCATTGTTGAAGTTCCTGGATCCCAGTGGCAACCGAATCGATATCCACACGTGCCTCATCAAGGCCATCGGGGTGAATAATTTCATCCATATAGCTATCCCCATTTGCGTCTTTGGGATCAATACTCAGGATTCCATACGTATAGTCACCTACAACTGCAATAAACTGGGCCACATAGTAATTGATTGCAATCTTGTAAAGCTCTGTGTTGTTCTTGCTCGTATCCAGCGGGACAGTAGAGTACCCATGCTCCTCATCACCCAGATAGATTCTCAGGACACGGAAAAACGGTATCAGTTTCGGATTGTATTCAAATTTGAGTCCACTTACACTCAGCCAGTAATCGCTCCCCATAAGGGGATAGACAGTGGTAGTAACCTCTAACGCCTTTTTGACTTCAGAGGCAGTCACATAAATCGTGACCATGGGATATCCGACTGCCCCATCCAGGCCAAACCCGAGCGGCAAGACACGAAAGGCGTCTGAAAAGGCTATGTTGCCGGTCGTACCTTTTAAGATGTCGTCCCGGATGACCCCATTTGATTCAACGGCTAAATCGACCTTCCTGGTGTCGGGATCTTCAGGATCATATTCGTATTCATCGACCATCCAGCGCATGGCATCGGTTACCAGGTTACCCAGATTGTTCTCTTCCCCACTTTTTATAGTCAGGTCAAAACCTGTCTCAGCGATCACATCCTCGAAGGAGTAGCCCAACGCATTAAGCACCTCTGTGTCCAGCTGGGATATAAAGCCATCTACAAGGGCCTGTATTGTAGAGTCCCCGGGGATAGAATCATCTATAGGGATGAGTTCGTAGTCTACCAGGGAAGTAATCCCCGTATCAGTAACCTCGATATCAAGAACCCCAAGGTCTTGAGTATAGCTCCCTGCCTGGACGATTATTGTACTTCCCACAATTATCGGGGTTTCGGTCTTTTCATGAGTATGGCCGCTTATGATCACATCAATACCAGAAACCGCCTCTGCCAGTGCCGAGTCTTCCTCGAGACCTGAATGAGAGAGGCACACGATCAGGTCCACCCCTCCGGTGTTCAGGGCTGCCACCATGGCCTCGGCTGCCACACCTCTATCTTCAAAAGTCACAGGATAGGCAAAAGGCGCAACGCTCACCGCATCCTCACCTATGAGTCCGAAAAACCCGACCTTGAGCCCGGATAGGATCTGGATGTAATACTCCTGAATCACATCAGCGGTGAAAAGGGCCTTAAGGTCATCATCACCTGGATGCACAGGATCAAATATCACGTTGGATGCCACAACTGGAAGATCTAATACTAGACCAACGATATTGGAGAAGATCTGCGCGGTGCCTGCGGGTGTCCAGTCATATTCGTGGTTTCCTATAGTAATCGCATCATAATCTAAAGCGTCCATGAGGCTAAGCTCGGCCTTGCCTCTCAAAAGCTCAAAGCCTGTGCCCATCATGAAATCACCTGCATCCACTAAGAGCGTGGGAGTCCCGGAAAAGTCCCGATCCGCACGGATCTCAATTACCTTTCCTGCAATCCGTGCAATCCCTCCCACCGTGGTATCATCTCCTGTGGTTAAGGGGGTGTACTCTCCGTTTGGGCCAAAGCCAAGGAGATGAGAATGGATATCGTTCGTATGGATAATCGTGACCGGCTTTGTTTCTGCCACAGAATCTACAGGACCCACCATAAGTAAAAGTCCTGTTCCAATAATTAATAAACCCCAAAAGAATAGTTTTGCTTTCTTCATTCAATAACCTCCTCTTTCTTATAGAATATACAACTGTACATGTGTACATGAGTATGAAAGCAAAAATCATGCTAGAGGGTGTTTCTTTAAATTTCAAGTAGTTATCTCAACTATCACAGAAAACTCATTCAACATATTGAAAAAATTTACAGTTTATGTGAAATAATGTTCCACTTTAGGCATACCTTGGGCACAGAATTGCATAAGGTAAGGGCGCGCAAGTCCCTCCAAACCCATTCCCTAATTTGAGAGTAAAGCTCCCCGCCCTGGAGGATGGGGAGCTTTACTTCTTTTATTTCTTTGGGCGCTTTTTGGTTTTTTTCTTCGGGATTTTTTTAGCCTGCTTCTTGTGCACAGGTTCAACCGGAGAGGGTCTCGATGCATTACGCTTTACCAAGACGAGTAAAACTACGCCCCAAATGAAAAAGGGGATCGAGAGATACTGGCCCATGGTGAGAACCGATGACGGGTTGAGGACCTGGTGCTTCTTAACGAATTCGACGAGGAAGCGGCCGGTGAAGTAGACAGTGGCGAACAGGCCAGAGAGCAGGCCAA
>CAZVAH010000175.1:0-4706 GCA_964625035.1 uncultured Bacteriovoracaceae bacterium
AGCCAAACGTGGTCTTTGCCAATAAACGCTATTCCAATCATACTTATACCAATCCTGAAATAGTAGGAACCGTGGTGGACACCTTGAGGGAATCCGGCGTATCAAACGTTACAATCGGGGAATCAGGGGGATATGCAGTACCAACACGGATGCTCCTTAAGGAATCGGGCTATTATGAAATGGGTAGGGCCCATAATGTGCCTGTAATAGATTTCAATGAAGATCCATATGTAAAAGTAACCATGGAAAAGGCGGCCTGGCATAAGACAATGCTGTGTCCCAGACTTATCCACGAGGCAGATTTCAAGATATGGATGCCAAAGCTGAAGTATCATATATGTTGTGAGGTAACCCATGCCCTGAAATTGAATATAGGGATTCTCCTTCACAAGGAGCGCATGCTATACCACGATGACAGGTTGAATGAGAAAATAGTAGATCTCCTGGAGATAGGCTATCCTGATATGGTTATTACTGATGCTGTGATTATCGGGCATGGTTTTGAGTCATGCGCGAAACCGTTTCATCTTGGTGTGATCTTGATAAGTAATGATCCTGTTGCTGCAGATGTGGTTACGGCTCAGATACTTGGGTATAGGCCTGAAGATGTATACCACCTCAAGATAGCATCAGACAGGGGGTATGGGTCTATAGAGCCATCTTCAGTAGAGGTACTCGGGGATGTGACTATAGAGGAATTGGCTAAGAAAACTAAAGGCATCGTGAGTGAATTTCAGGATATTCAAAAGGTGGATACACCCATACGTTTTTATGAAGGGGTCGGCCCACATACAGGAAATATATGCTACGGCGGGTGTATGGCAGCAGTAAAAGGATGTCTTGGCACAGTGGATGCCAGGAGGCCTGGTTCCTTAAAGCGTGCCAAGCAGGGTGCCATCGTTACAGGGATATACGATGGAGACGTGGATGCAGGAGATGGGGTTGCCCTTCTTATAGGAGACTGTACAGAGGTAAAGGGCACAATAAAGGCTGGAAAGGTTAAAAGGGTCAAGGGGTGTCCTATAGGGGCAATGCAACTTACCGGGGTTGTTCCCCTTACCTTTGGCATGCCGAGCCCCCTATTTGACATCAGAGATGGCTGGAATTTTGCGACAAACTCTGTATTCAAGGCATGGAACAAGATCGTTCACCGCGCTTTTTAAATTTTATAGTTTCTACAGATGGGGTCAGCCCTTGATATGGGACAAATTGGCGAGGATTTCATCGACAATTTTCCTAAGTCTTTTGTCTTTCTCCAATCCTTCCCGAAATCGCCAACCTATCTTTGCAACTGCAAAATGGCTCAGACCCGTCTCCTTTGCTTGTTTGCTAGTCATAGGATAAACGAGTTTCCTCAGTCACTAATGTTGGTTGAATAATTTTTTGCCACTCCGGGGTTTCCCATGTCCCCAATTGATCGTGCATATTGAAATATTTCTGGGGTATAGGATGAGTGCCATAAACGACTTCGAGGCCATATTTTGTTTTGATAAAGTCATGAAAATAAATGATATGAGGACATGGGGGATACCCCACAATTAGTCCAGTGGCAAGATGTATCACCTCTGCTGTGTTTCCTCTCATTTCCTCCACAGCATATTCAACATTGCCACCAGGGCACCCATCGCAAGTGGTATATCCGACAAGTTCAACTTCCATATCCTTGTACCTGCTAAATGCGCCTTCTCTGTTTCGCAGTGATCTGAAGCATTTTCCGCCTGCACATCTGCGGTAGCGGTCACAGATGATTATACCAACCTTTGTTTTTTCTTTCATGTCACCTCCTGCTGTAAAAAAATTTAAGACAAATTGTTAGCCATACAATATCTAAGACGGTCTAACGCTTTAGCTAAGCGGCGCGGGCGTTAGCACGCGTCCTTTTTTTCATACACGCCATACTTCTTTGTTGCTTCGAACATAGCAATGCAGTTCTCAGGATTTACACCCGGGTGAAGCGAATTTGAGGAACTTATAATCAATCCACCTCCCTTAGCAGCGTCTCTAATAGCCTGTTTCACAGCTTCCTTGACCTGCTCAGGGGTCCCATTAGGTAATAGATCTATGCAATCAATATTGCCGATCAAACATAGGCTATCTCCGCAGTAATCCTTTACCTTTCTCAATCCCATATCAGCCTGAGGCTCTAGGGGGTTCAGTCCGTCATAGCCTGTCTCCAAGAGTATGTCCATAATTGGCCATAGATTTCCATCACTATGGCGTACCACCTTGAGCCCCTTTTTATGGGCTTTATCAACCAATTGCTTATTATAGGGGTTTATAAACTCTCTAAATTGCTCAGGTGATATCAAGGTAGATGTCTTGTCTGCTATATCATCCTCGACTATAAGTACATCCATGCCGGCCTCAAAGAGCATTTCCAGCATCTGGAGGTTATAATCAAGCACCATCTGTGCAATCTGATGAACGAATCCTGGATTATCGAACATCTGAAGCATCAGATTTTCCATACCTGCCAAGTGCCAGCTCCTCACAAAAGTACTCCTCATCAACCAGAATAGTGCTTTGTCTCCTTTAAACCGTTCTCTTGCCAGGTCGAGTAGGAGAAGATAGTCTTTTTTTGGTTTAGGCGGAGTATAATGCTTCAGATCCATAGGGCCTTTTATGGGATGTCCTTTTGCAATCGGAATACCATATGGACTTAGCTCGTAGACAACACCCCAGTCGTTTTCCACATGTTCTTTATCCACTACACTCTCGAGCCCAATATCAAAGGCAGTGAACCCGTCGATCTCAAATTTCTCATGAATCAAGAAAAGGGCATCCACAAGCTTTCCCTTTTCTTGATCATTCATCTCCTGAAATGGCTTTGGTTCAGGCAGACCTTCTGTAATGTGCCTGCCAATCCCGATGATGGGTACTTCATTGATACCATGTATATATAGTGGAACCCTGTCAGACTCATTTACACTTAAGGCAGTTAAGATACGCTCTTTGCCCGTCATATTGATCCTCCTTTAGATACCGTTGCCCACAAATTCGAGAGCCTTTTCAGCTGCTGTTGCTGCGTCCGGACCAAAGCAATCTGCTCCAATCTCGTCTGAATATTCCTTAGTTACAGCCCCTCCGCCAATCATGATTTTCACCTTATTCCTAAGCCCCGCCATTTCCAATGCATTTATGGTATCCTTCATAGAGGGCATTGTCGTGGAAAGCAAGGCAGACATACCAACAATGTCCGCCTTATCTTCCATAACTGATTCTACAAATTTCTCTGGTGGCACATTTATACCAAGATCTATTACCTCAAAGCCTTTGCCTTGCAGCATTATAGAGACGAGATTTTTCCCGATATCATGATGATCTCCTTTGACAGTGCCTATTATAAATCTTCCAGCTGGCCGTGCGCCTGATTCAATAAGATGGGGCTTGAGGATGTCCATCCCTGCATGCATTGCCCTTGCAGCAAACAGGACATGTGGGATATAGATCTCTCCGGTCTTGAACTTTGCGCCTACTATATCCATGCCTGCGATAAGACCATCTGCCAGGATCAGGGAGGGAGACAGGCCTTCTTTAAGGGCCTGCGCAGCAAGGGTCTTTACCTGATCGCTGTCTCCTCTTTGAAGTGCTTCTGAAAGGTGAGTAAGGTTGCTCATAGATCTTTTTCCTCCTTTTTCCGAAAGATTGTTGTACATAGTTCAATAATTAAGTGCAACACCTAGGAGGAAAATTTAGGATGAAGTATCCCGGGTGCTATGAAGAAGTATAAGCACTTAATGGTTGAATCCATGTAAGAAAAATCGTTTTCATTGACACCTTGTGGCATGCATGTAATAATATACTGTAATTACATATAATTTGGAGAAATCCATGAACTATAATCATCAGGAGGGTTTGGTATCTAAAAGATATTCCTATTATATCATGAGCCTTTTATTTCTTCTCTATATGTTCGATTATATCGACAGGCTTGTTGTAGTGTCACTTTTCCCCTTTATAAAACATGATTGGGGGCTATCAGATACACAATGCGGTATGCTGGTTTCTGCGGTCTACTGGTCTATCTTGATATTCACCTTCCCTGCTTCAATACTTATAGACAGGTGGAGTCGAAAGAAAAGCATAGGCCTTATGGGATTATTATGGAGTATAGCCACTGCGGCCTGCGCCTTCACAAGGAATTTCAGCCACCTGTTTGCTACAAGGGCAGTTATTGGTATAGGTGAGGCAGGTTATGCACCCGGTGGGACTGCAATGATATCTGCAATATTTCCTCTAGAAAAAAGGGCCAGAATACAGGGTATTTGGAATGCTTCTATACCTCTTGGCAGTGCTCTTGGGATTATATTGGGTGGGCTAATTGCAGAGCATCTTGGATGGAGACATGCCTTTGGGATCGTTGCTATTCCTGGTATGATAGTCGCTCTCCTGTTTTTTCGAGTAAAGGATTATAAGACGGTTGAGCTGATAAAATCTACTGACAATGCAGCAGGCAAAACCCGGGTCAAGATGAGCAGGATGGATATGGCCAGGCAATTTACACGAAACAAAACCCTGATCTTTAATAACCTTGCCTTTGCAGGCAATGTATTTGTTACAACTTCGCTGTTGAGCTGGTTGCCAACTTACTTTTACAGGACCGATGGTATACCAATGAGTAGGGCTGGCGTAAAGGCTGGGGCCATTATGTTCCTCGCTGTTGTGGGGGCTCCGCTCGGGGGCTACATAGCAGATAAATGGTATAC
>CAZVAH010000176.1:0-4664 GCA_964625035.1 uncultured Bacteriovoracaceae bacterium
ATCAAAGAGCGATACAGGTAAGCGAGAGAACCCCCATCCCGAAAGCATTTTCATCTTTGGTTGTGCGTTTCCTTGCAGGCATGGGGGTTTATATGAAGATAGCAATTAGCTCTTCCGTCTAAGGCGGAAATGCTAGAGGCTTTCCATCTTTTGTAAGGCCAATGTAGCATCAGATGGCCTTATATAAATAGGAAAGATGTCATAAGGTGGTTTGGGGAGTGGAATATTTATTGCCATAAGCCCCATAGAGGCTGCCTTTGGGTACCACAGTGTCTTTGGCCCTGGATGGAAGTAGACTTTCAGAGTTTTTTTTAAGATATCGCTGTATGTCTCGAGTGCGTCCCCAACAAATAATGTATCCTGATCTATGATCTTTGATATATCTTCAGGTTTTATATTGAGATAAGGGCTATGATCTTTCTCATCAGGTGAATATAAGGCACAGAACACCTCATTTTTCCTTGCGTCCATTACTGGCATGATAGGCATCTTTGAAGGCACCACCCCATAGGCAAGTGCATCCAGGGTACATATGCCAATAAGCTTGCAATCGATAGACATTGCAAGGCCCTTAGCAGTTGCTACACCTATCCTGATACCAGTAAATGATCCAGGTCCTTTGCCTACCACTATTAAATCTATGTCTTTTTTTGCCCATTCGGTGATATTAAATGCCTTATCAATAATTGGCAACAGGCTGGCAGAGTGTCCGGCCTTTCTTATGGCAGTTATCTCATATATTATTTCTTTATCATCTAAAAGGGCCACAGAGCAGACCTTGGTAGATGTATCGAGAGCCAGGATTTTCATGGCTTACCTGTTGATATGATCCTTATAATATCATTATAGAAAGCAAATATCATGAGCAGCACCAACAAAAAGATCCCAATCTGTTGAGCTATTTCTCGTGGTTTACCCTTTATGGGTTTGCCAATAATGCCCTCAATAGCAAAGAGGAGTAGATGTCCACCGTCAAGTATTGGTATGGGCATGAGGTTTATCAATCCGAGATTGATACTAATAAAGGCTATCATAGAAAAGAATGGAAGTAGGCCTGCCTTGAATGTTTGGCCGGAGATTTGGGCTATCATGATGGGCCCACCGATGCTCTTTTTTATATCTATAGTCCCATTTAATATCTTCCAGAAGGCAATGCATGTGATTTTTATCACCTTGTAGGTTTGGGAGAGTCCATAGTGTATCCCTGATATAGGGCCAAGCCTTCCTATCTTCATATCCCCTGAGGCGCTTATCCCTATTACAGCTCTGTCTATCTCCTCACCGAATATGTTTGGCATCTTTGTTATCTTTGGTTTCACGTGTATGATAAATGTTCCTGATTCACGCTCTATTATAATATCAATGGGTTTATTTTCCCCTGCATTCTGGATGAGTGGCGATATATCCTCCCACGAGTCTATCCTGGTTTTATCTATGGATATAATCCTATCACCCTTTAGGATGCCTGCATTGTAAGCAGGCGACCCATTTTGTACTTCTCCTATAATGGGTTGGATCACAGGCAGGCCTGTCCATGCTATTATGCAGTATATTGCAAATGCCAGCATAAGATTGGCAATAGGGCCGGCTGCTACAATGGATGCCCTCGGCATAAGCCTTTTTTTTGCAAATGACCTTTCGGGATCTATATGGGTAATCTCTTCTTCAGACTCATTTTCCCCAAGCATCTTGACATAACCCCCCAGGGGGATGGCAGAAACCATATACTCGGTCTCTCCAATGCGTCTTTTGAAGATGGCCGGGCCAAAGCCTAGAGAGAATTTCAGGACCCCTACCTTATTTGCCTTTGCTACAAGAAAATGTCCTAACTCATGAAAGAATATTAATATGCCGAGTACGATAAGAAAAGCGATCAATGTAATCATATTATATAAATGTCCTTGCTATAATCCTTGCTTGCTTGTCAAGCTCAAGTAGTTCTATTGGGCCTGTGATTGTTGCCTTAGATAGGCGATCCATCACCTTTTTAATCAGGGGGATAATCTGGTCAAATCTCAGTTTCTTATTCAAAAACGCATCAACTGCAATTTCGTCTGCTGCATTCATGATGCACGGCATTGTATCAGGCATGCTCATGGCCTCTTTAGCGAGTTTTATTGCAGGGAATTTATCCTCGTCTGGCGGGAAGAATTCTAATGTCAGGGTTTGTGTCAGATCCAAGGGTTTTAAATCTAAGTCAAGCCTTTTAGGCCAGTGGAGGGCATATGCGATTGGCACCCTCATGTCTGGATTACCCATCTGGACCTTTATGCTGGTATCTTTAAACTCCACCATTGAGTGTACAATACTCTTAGGGTGCAAGACTACATCTATCCTGTCTACACCAATATTAAAGAGCCATGATGCCTCTATGATCTCTAATCCCTTGTTCATCATGGTAGCAGAATCTATGGTTATCCTCTTACCCATCTTCCATGTAGGATGCCTAAGGGCCTGCTTTGGTGTAATGTCCTTGAATGTATCTTTTGGGGTATCCTTGAATGGGCCGCCTGAGCCAGTAAGTATAATACGTTTGATATCCCTTGGGGACTCTCCTGCAAGACATTGAAATATGGCACTGTGTTCTGAATCCACAGGGATTATAGGTACATCATTCTTTTTTGCCTCTTCCGTGATAAACTTGCCACCTATTACCAGAGATTCCTTGTTTGCAAGGGCAAGCTTCGCCCCTTGTTTTATTGACTCCATAGAAGGAGGGAAACCAGCACTTCCTGTTATACCGTTTATCACGATATCAGGGGATGCTGTTCTGATAAGATCTGTTGCTGAACTCTCACCAGTGAGGATGCCCCCATCAAGGGATGCACCCTTGTTGGGATTAGCAAGGGCTAGCATATCCACCCCAAATTCAGATGCCTGTTTTAATAACAATTTGTGATTGCCTCTGGCTGACAGGCCCACCACTTTAAACTTTTGCGGATACATCTTTATTACATCTAAGGCAGATCTGCCAATAGAACCAGTGGCGCCAAGTACTACTACCCTTTTCATATCAGCTTATTACCAAGATAAGAAAGAAGAGGACAACCCCCACGGGTATAACACCGTCCATCCTGTCCAGCATCCCCCCATGTCCAGGGATGAGATTTCCCGTATCTTTTACATTAAATTCCCTTTTAAACATGGATACGGTGAGATCACCCATAAGGTCTAATATAGTGATTGTTCCCCCTAAGAGTGCGAGGGCCCATACGGGATAACAACCCTCAAAAGGATGAAAGAACGTGGGCCAGATATTAGAGAGCGTAGTATAGAGGCCGCCACATATAGAGGCCGCTATGATACTGAAGATGATGCCGCCTATGAGCCCCTCCCATGTCTTTTTTGGACTTAGTCTTGGTGCGATGTAATGCCTGCCAAGGCTTTTTCCAATATAGTAGGCACCTGCGTCAGATATGAATGTACACAATAGACCGAATATCATCCAGAACTTGCCATCTATACCATTTCGTACAAGGATCCAGAAGCAGAACAGGCCTGCAGGATAAATTATACCTGCCAGCGTAAAGGCTACGTCCTTGGCAGTGGCCTTCCCTTTTTCAAAGAGATACAGACCAGCAGCTATTATTATTAGGGAAACAAACCCTATGATATAATATAGGATGGTGAAATTTGAGTAAAAGCATAACCAAATTACAGGGATTATACCTGCCCATGCAATCCAACCCAGTGCCTTTGCATCTTTACCTAGGCTGATGTGATAAAATTCATATAGGCATATAAGTATTACTATTTGTCCAACAGCGAAGAATACCCATGCAGGACCTATAATAACAGGTACAGCAAGGATAAGTAATAATATGACAGCGCCAAATATCCTTATCATATTGTTTCTACCTCCTGGATTTGTTCTTCTGTCATGCCAAAGCGCCTTTGTCTGGAGGCAAACCAGGCAAGGGCATTATCTAAAGATGTCTCATTAAAGTCAGGCCATAAGATATCTGCAAAATATATTTCTGTATATGCAATCTGCCACAGGAGAAAATTACTTATGCGTTTTTCACCTCCTGTGCGGATCAAGAGATCAGGATCTGGTATATGAGCTGTATCAAGGAAGGATTCAAATGTTTCTTCATTGATTGTTTCTGGATCAATGGCCTTTTCACTAATAGTCTTTACAGCCCTTATAATCTCACTGCGGCCCCCATAGTTGAGGGCAATAGATAAGTGAAAGTCTGTGTTTTCTGATGTTTCTTCTATACTCTTCCTGACTTTTTGCTGTAGGATTTCAGGAAATTTAGTAATATCACCTATTACGTGCAGTTTTGTGCCACTATCTTTAAGCTCTTGAATCTCAGTATCAATGAATCTTTCAAGCAGCCTGAATAGCCCTTCTACCTCTTGTCTTGGCCTTTTCCAGTTTTCAGATGAGAATGCGTAGAGCGTAAGATAGCCTATACCCCTGGATTTTACTGCCTTTACAATCTCCTTTGTTACCCTTGCACCCTTTTCATGGCCTTTTATCCTGGGCCAGCCTCTTTTTTGCGCCCATCTTCCATTTCCATCCATTATAATGGCAAGGTGCCTTATATTGTTTTGCATATAAGAATATAGTATCATATAGACTTAGAATAGGTCAATGAGCTTTACTTTAGCTAGAAAAGGGCATATAAGAAGACCTTTACTCCTAATTATATTAAAAC
>CAZVAH010000177.1:0-4656 GCA_964625035.1 uncultured Bacteriovoracaceae bacterium
CTATAGTTATCTCTGTACCCCCATGCCATGGGCTTTTATTTGTTATTGATCTTTTAAAGATTTTCTCAACTCTATCCCTTGGTATATGCACGAGTCTTTGAGTAACGTATGTATCTAGGGCACCTTTGAATACAATATCTCCACCAAACTCACCCCTGATCTTTTTTTCTATATATCTTCTTGATATAGTGGTGCCCAACGTAGTGGCAGGGCATCTCATTATAAGTAATTTTGATAGTTTATCTGCCCTGTCTCCCCTAACGTCAGCTATATCGCCTACATGTATGTTTTTATCTGAGAGAGAGGCCTTAGGTTTAAGAATCACTGTAGTAGACGCCATAGATATTTCTGGCATACACATACACATATATGTTATTGTTATAACTATGAAAAAGGGATATAAGGTATATTTAGACATCTGGATCTACCTTATAAGTCCATTTGCTACCTGAAGCATAGAATCAGCAGTTCTTATCACCTTTGAACTCATCTCATAAGCCCTTTGGCCTGCTATCATGTTTATCAGTTCCTCTACAGCCTCTACATTAGACATCTCCAAATACCCCTGAGCTATGGTGCCAAAGTTGCTTTCCCCTGGTACACCTTGCACAGGATCACCTGATGCAGGCGTGGAGATATAATAGTTTCTTCCAATGGATTTTAGCCCTGCTGGGCTGGTGAAGATGTATATAGGAATTGCCACTGTAGCTAAGACCTCACCTGAGGCTGAAAGACATGAGAGATCCCCGTTCTTGGCTATAGTTATGTTAGCAGTATCGGCCGGGACAGCAAATTCAGGTTGAAGCCTGTCTCCGCTGGCATTTACAATATAGCCATCACTATCCAGCTTGAATGTACCATCTCTGGTATAAACCTCTTTATCATCAGAAACCATCAAGAAGAAGCCGTTACCTTCTATGGCCAGATCAAGCTGGTTTTTCGTCTGGACATAATCGCCTAGGGTAAACACCTTTTGAACAGCAACAGGTCTAGTCCCCATACCTACCTGAATCCCAACAGGGGTATTTCCTCCTGCGGTAGTAGGGGCACCCTTGTCTTTATATGTTGCATAAAGCAGGTCTTCAAACTCTGCCCTGCTCTTTTTGAAACTGGTAGTGTTTACATTTGCCAGGTTATTAGCCAGTACATCTATTAACATCTGTTGAGCGCTCATACCTGTTGCTGCTGTCCACATAGATCTGATCATAAAACCACCTCCTTTAGGCAAGCGTGCCTATGTTACGTATAGATGAAGAATATGAATCCTGGAATGCTTTGATAGTCTTTTGAAACGCCTCATATGCCCTTTGGGTATTTATTAAGCCCACCAACTCTTTTATGGGTTCCACATTGGATGTCTCAAGGGCACCCTGGACTACATTTGGCGAATCCATAGGTTCAGGGTAGGTTCCTTCCTTGACATTAAACAGGTTATATCCTTGTCTGGCAAGTGCATCTTCTGGGATGGTCACTATCTGTATTTTATCTATGGTTTCGCCATCCAAGGTTATATTCCCCTTAGTATTGACAACCACATTTCCAGGACCAAGCATAATGTCACCACCTTCTCCCTGGACAGGTTGGCCATGGGTATCTACTAAGAGTCCATCGGAAGAGATAAGAAATCCTCCTGCCCGTGTGTATCTTGTGCCATCATCTGTCATAACCACAAAAAAACCATCACCAGCTATGGCAAGATCTAAAGGGTTACCTGTCTTGTGAAGAGAACCTTGACTTAGATCTATATGATCCATCTTAGCCAGCACATCTACAGGGGACCTTTGATATTGGCCTTTATCCAGATTAGATGTATCTAAGTCCTTTATGAATTGCTCAAAGGTTATAGTATCTTTCTTAAAACCTGTGGTGTTATTATTTGCGAGATTATTGGATATAATATTGAGCCTCACTTCCATAGCTATAGCCCCAGAAGCAGCTGTATATATTCCTTGATCCATAATAAGTTCCTCCTCTTTGTGGAGAGTAAAGCAATAACAGTGCCAAAGGCTGGGTAGGCCATGGATGTTGATATTTGCTACATAAAATCCAAAATGCAGCGGCAAAATTTTCCAGTAAGGATTTCCTTTTGGCCTATTTGATTATAACGTATTAGGTGAGTCCTTTTGACATCTTGATCTTGTAGACCAACGAAAACAAGGAAGGACGCAGGTTGACATTTTCAACTGTCACATGGTGGGGTGTTTTAAGGTTTATCGGTGCAAAATTCCATATGCCTTTTATGTCGGCGTCTATCAATAGATCGGCTATAGATTGGGCGGCATCTAGAGGTGTAGTGATTATACCTATGGAGATCTTTTCCTTTTTTATAATTTCTCCTATCCTGCCAGGTGGATATACAGGTATATTGTTTATTCTAGTATTAATAAGATCCTGGCGCTTATCAAATAAGGCCTTTATTATGAAACCTTTTTCTTTGAACTTTTTATAATGTATCAATGCAAGACCTAATCTGCCAACCCCAACAAGGGCCAGGTTAGCTCCTTCAGATATACCCAAAGCCCGTTCCAAAACCGTTCTAAAGCTAGTAATGTTATAACCAGAGTAAGAACTATCTATCTTGCCCAAGTACTTTATATCTTGTCTTACAGTAGATGGGGTAAGGCCAAGTGCCTTTGCAATCAAATGAGAAGAAACCCATATGCCACCCTGGGTCTCCATGTATGAGATATATTCATAATAAAGGGGTAGTCTTAAAGCTACTGCTATAGGTATTTTTGACATCTTGGTGGCCTTGGAAGAATTAGTTTAAATCTTAACATACTTTATCCATTATAGCCATGATTTAAGTTTGTCAATAATGTAATTTACCAAAAATTTTGGTATCTTATAGGACTCATAGAGATAAAGAAGTAGATATTGATAGAAATAAATTTGCCGTTAATTATTTGGCAAGAGGAGATCATTTTTTAATATGTAAAGATTTGCAATATGCAACCGATATAGTAAATATTATATAAGAGGAAGGGAGTATTATGGAGGTTAAGAGCATCCTTGTAGATAGCATCATGAAGTTCTCTGAGAGAGCAAAGGAGACTGAAAGACAAGAAGACAACAATGCCTCTTCGGATACTGTCACAATATCCCCACAGGCAACAAAGCGTCTTTTTGAAGAAATAATGTCACACAGCTTACAGGAGAGTCTAAGAAAGGATCTTGCCAATGAAGGTAACTAACACAACAAATCCTGAGGTTATTAAGGCATACAATACAAATGAAGCACAGAATACCTCTCGTTTGAATGAGGTAACTCGTACTTCAAACATACATCAAGCCAAACGAGCTTCGGTTGCAGACAGGGTGGACATATCTACTGATGCCAAACTATTCAACGAGATAAAGGAGGCAGCAAATCTTGCTCCAGATATCCGCATGGATAAGGTTGTGGAGGTCCAGGAGGCTTTAGAGAAAGGTATCTACAAGCCTAATCTGACAGATATCGTTTCTAAGCTGCTAGATCCAGATATAAGTTCCAGAATCTAATCAATGTATTTTTCATCCTTTGGATAAAAACGAAGTAACAAATCTAAGTTTAGTCTGCCACAAGTGGGTGGGACTGCCTATAACTATAGGCCTTATTGGGTCCCCTGATGCCTTTATAGTAATCTTACCAGAGATATAATCTTTATCCTTTATAGATTTCAGTGCATCCTTTATACTTGGCGCCTTTAAGGTCGGCGAGGTCTCAAAGGCATCTATGAGCGTAAAATAGGCATCTGCGGCCAGGGTACTGGCACTATCTGTACGTCTTCCTGTGTTTTCCTCATATAATCTAATGAAACTTTTACCCAGAGGGCAACAAATGTTATCTCTATGGAAATGTGTTATAAGATAAACATCTTTTAGTGCCTTTCCTCCCATGTCTAAAAATTTCTTCTCTTGGATAATGTAAGGTACAATAAAAGGGGTTTTAATATGATGTTTTCTTGCACACTTAATTATCAGGGCATCTGCCCTGTAGTAATTGGGGCAATAAATGATATCCGGGAGGTTTCGCTTTATAGAGACCATCTGAGCGCTAAATTCCGAATCCCCTGTTTTAATATATACATCGTCTACTATTTTGCCTCCACGTTTGATAAACTCTGCTGAAAAACAGTTTGCAAGTTTTACGCTATATTCTTGACATTCATCAATTATAAGTGCAGCCCTTTTGGCGTGGAGTTCATCTATAGCAAATCTTGCAGCTATCTTGGTTTGATCTATATCTGTAAAGCACACACGCCAGATATATCTTGCATCTTTGGTAATAGTAGGGTCTGTAGCCGTAGATATGACCATGGGTATCTTGGCTGTCTCTGTAACGTTTTTGGCCCCTAATGCCTCATTTTTTGTAGCACCGCCAATAATACCAGAAACTCCGTATTTGGTAATTAACTCAGAAACCACCTTTGCACTCTCTTCTTTCTCACCTTTAGTATCCCTTAAGATTAAATCTATGGTTTTGTCTTTTGCAGTGGGTCTTATCTTGTGCGCCACACAAATTCCATCCCACTGCCTCTTGCCATAATCCGCAAGGGGACCTGTCATTGGCAGATATATCCCAAGTTTTATAGTTCCCGGATGTATAGGTAATTGCTTGTTTGTGAAGCAAGTATCCTGTTCATCTTCACTGCAACCAAAAACAGTGAATAATAT
>CAZVAH010000178.1:0-4630 GCA_964625035.1 uncultured Bacteriovoracaceae bacterium
TCTATGGGCAGTTCTCGGTATAGTCGTTGTTGTTATTATTCTTTTTGTAGGGGGCTTCATATCACAGTACAACAAGGCAATACGCATGAATGAGGCGGTATCTGCCCAGTGGGCCCAGGTGGAAAACCAGCTGAAAAGACGCTTTGATCTCATTCCTAACCTAGTGGAGACTGTTAAAGGATATGCTGCCCATGAAAAAGAGGTCTTTGAGCACATAGCAGATGCAAGAAAGGCATACTTCTCGGCCAAGAGTGTAGGAGAGAAGGCAAGGGCAGCTGGTGGGCTCGAAGGTGCCTTATCCAGGTTACTCCTTCTTCAGGAGCGCTATCCAGAGCTAAAGGCCAATGAGTCCTTTTTAAAACTCCAGGACAGCCTTGAGGGCACAGAAAACCGTATCGCTGTCGAGCGCAAGCGCTACAATGACCAGGTAAGGATACTTAATACCTATGTAAAATCTTTCCCCGGCAGGTTCTTTGCTGCCTGGGCAGGCGTGGAAAAGGCCCAGTACTTCAAGATCCCAGAGGTTGAAAAAGAGACACCAAAAATCAAGTTTTAATCCACAGATTTCGCAGATTACACGAATTACTCTAATCACTTGAAGGGCGATGCGGAATCTGTAGGGGTAACTACTCAGGTGGATAGACTGAACGCCTGCCTGCAGCAGGCAGGTGCAGACAGGGATTGAACCAACGATCGTCGAACCCGAGAAAGTCTTGAATGGCTTGATTCGAGCGTTGCGAGATGATTGATATGCTTCAGTCTTCAGCCTTTAGTCTAAATACCTGAATAGTTACAAGTTTTAAATGTCTTCTATCTCACGGATGAAACCAGATGGGCTCTGGAATGTCTCCCTTCCATAAAGCCCCCTTATCCTGGCCCATGACAAAAAGGCCATTTTCTTAGCGCGTGTAATCCCGACGTATAATAATCTCCTTTCCTCTTCGATGGCCTCTCCAAAGTCAAAGGACCTTGAATACGGGAGTAGCCCCTCTTCCAGACCTAAGATAAATACATAGTCAAATTCCAGCCCCTTTGACATATGCAGCGTCATTACACTTACAGCATCACCACCTTTTGGTATATCTATATTGGTAATCAATGCCTTCTGTTCTAAAAAACCTACAAGGTCTGTTTCCCCACCTGCACTGGCTATAAATTCCTTTATATTGGTCATCCTGTCAACCCCATCAATCTTTAAAGCCACCATCTCTTGCAGGCCGGTTATATCCACGACTCTTGAGATAAGATCTCCTATATCCACTTTGAGTGCATATGCCCGGAGCGTATCTAAGATAGCAAGAAAAGCATTGATGCCCTTTGATGGAGACCCTTTGATACTGCCATCTCCTATGGCCTTATCCATAATATCTATAGTGCTCAAACCTTTATCACGGGCCAATGTGCGGAGCTTAGCTAAGGTCTTATTCCCTATGCCCCTTGGAGGGGTATTGATCGCCCTGGTGAGCGCCTCTTCATCCTTTGGATTTGCAATGAGTCTTAAATATGCCAGTATATCCTTTATCTCCCTGCGTTCATAGAACCTTACACCTCCATATACCGCATATGAGATCCCTTCCATTACAAGGGCCTCTTCTATCACTCTGGAGAGCGCATTTATTCGGTAAAACACCCCTATATTGCTGGGATTTACCCCTTTATCTATAAGCCTGCCTATAGTGTAGGCCATAAAGTTTGCCTCTTGTTTATCATCTGCAAATTCATTCAGGTTTATGCCTTTGCCTTCTCCTTTGTTGTGAGACCATAGGCGTTTTGGTGCCCTGTAGCGATTGTTCGATATAAGATTTGATGCCGCATCCAAGATATCTACGGTAGAGCGATAGTTTTGCTCCAATGTGACGACCTCGGCTTCAGGAAAGTCCTCCTTGAATCTCAAGATGTTTCCAACATCAGCACCCCTCCATCCATATATGGACTGGTCATCATCTCCTACCACACAGATATTTTTATCCTTTCCTGTGATAGACATCAGCATCTTGTGTTGCGCCATATTTGTGTCCTGATATTCATCTACAAGTATGTATTTAAACATAGACCTGTATTTATCCCTTACTTCCCTGTAAGTGGAAAGTATCTGACAGGGTTTATATAACAAGTCTCCAAAATCAAATGCAGAGTATGCCTTCTTTCTGTCTTCATACATGTTTATAATAGGGGTGGGATCGATCTCTAAGGATTCAGGCAGGGTTACCACCTTTTTCAGGGTATCCTTTTTTATGTTGATCAGCCATGCAATAGTAGAGTCTTTTACCTTGTTCTTATTTAGATTCAGATCCTTGATACATCGCCTTATCAGAGACCTCTGATCAGCCTCATCATATATCACAAACCGGGTAGTATACCCTATCCTTGATGCCTCATGCCTTAAAAACCATGCCCCAAACGCATGGAATGTGCCTGCCCATACACCTGCGGAGCGCAGGCCAACCATGCCCTTAAGCCTCTGCTTCATCTCAGTGGCTGCCTTATTGGTAAATGTAAGGCACAATATTTCATGGGGCCTCACCCCTTTTTTAATCAGGTATGCTACCCTGTGGATAATAATCCGTGTCTTGCCAGATCCAGCCCCTGCAAATACGATGAGGGGCCCATTCATGTGGGTTACAGCCCTTTTCTGTTCCGGACTTAGACCGTCTAATATCTCTGTCATAAACCTTAAGCCTTATCTCCCTGGCTAAATGGTTTTCTTATCAATTCTCCAACCTTAGGCCTAAAGGGTGTCTTCATAGTAAATATCTGGTTTGGTTTTATATAAGTTGCCCCGCCAGGGGTAGGAAGGCCATCTACCTTTGCACCACCCAGGATAAACCTCTGCCTCTTAAAACAGGCAGACATCCACTCGAGCTCCATCCCTTCTACAAGGGGATTTCTGGCCTCAAATCGTGTAAGATCACCTTCTGTCCCAAGGACCTTTGCAGCCAGGTGATGCGTCTGGGTATAGCCTTTAAACCCGTAATTTATACTATCTTGAGGGGGCTTACCTTCAAAAAATCCCAGAAAATATCTCCTGTTGCTTATCTTTTGAAGCTCTTCTGTCCATTTAGTGCCCACCTTAAAGTTTTCCGGATCTTCAGCCCACCCATCCCTTGCCTTTTTATATGCAGAGACTGTGGTTGCTACATATAGAATGGTCTTGCCTCTACCTTCTATCTTAAGCCCATCGAGATTTAATTCCATTACCTTGTCCATTACAGGCATAAGACATAAGTCCTTAGAGTTATAGAGGGATGTAAACCCGTCCTCTTCAAACACAGGCATATATTCACCTTTTTTGCTACGCTCTACAAGGGCATAGTCCCACCTGCAGGGCTGCGCACACATACCCCTGTTTGCATCCCTGCCACATAAGTAATTACTGATCAAACACCTTCCAGAGATAGATATACACATGCTCCCATGCACAAATATCTCTAGCTCAAGGGCTGTATGCCTTCTTATCCTTGCTATCTCCTTGGATGACAACTCCCTGGCAAGGATTATCCTCTTAACACCTAAAGAGCCCCAGGCATTTACCGCCCTGGTATTTGTGGTGTTTGCCTGCGTGCTTAAATGGATGGGGACCCTTGGTGCCAGCTCTTTTGCAAGGGTGAGCACCCCCATATCCGAGATGATAAAGGCATCAACGCATACTTCAGCCGCAACCCTTATAATATCGGGCAATGCCACAAATTCGTCGTCATGCGAGTACGCATTTAGGGTAAGATATACCTTAACCCCTACTGAATGGGCGAAGCTTACAGCCTTTTCTAGCTCACCCATGTCAAAATTTTTTGCACCTTCCCTAAGATTATATCCCTCCTTAAGGCCGAGATACACGGCATCTGCACCATAAATGCATGCCGTCTCCAAAACCTCCATATTTCCAGCAGGTGCCAAAATCTCAGGGATTTTCATAGGGCATGAGGTATAACCTATTGCCTTATTGCAGGCAAGGTGAAAGATGCGTTAATGTCCGTTGATAGTCGTTAGTTGCCCGTTGCAAATCTTCGATCATTTCATGATCATTAGGGGGTTGTCCTAAAACGCGCCAACGTTGTCATTCCGCACGGAGCGAGAAAGCTTATTATATTGAAAATACGCAAGTTTTAGATTTCTCCCTTCAGTCGAAATGACATGCAGACGCATTCTCGGACAGCCTGTTGATAATAACATATGACAATATGTTCCCTCGAGGGGGGTTATGGGGGGTGTTAGGGAAATAACTGCCTCATCAATCAATGGGATGAACCCCAGAGCAAGCTTTTGCCTCTGATGCGCAGCAAGCTTGCGGGGAGGTAAGCCCACCATCTTCTCGTCCGGCGATTTGTCCTGGCGTCTTGTCCTGCGTAGTTGAAAACGAAGCAGGAAGAGGACGCGAAGACGGATTGAATTTTTCTTGACTCAAACTATCTTAAGGGGGTAGTAAGGCTTCTATTGCCCCCGTAGCTCAGGGGATAGAGCACAGGATTCCTAATCCTGGTGCCGCAAGTTCGAATCTTGCCGGGGGCACCAGCTTTTAAGCCGTTTTACATCCTGTCTGCTTTGGTTCGTTTTGTGAGCCTTCAATTTCTCTCCCCACATACTCCCCATTTCTAAGTATATTTGTTTGTGACACCAGGCTTTTTCATTTCCC
>CAZVAH010000179.1:0-4589 GCA_964625035.1 uncultured Bacteriovoracaceae bacterium
ACAACGAATAATAAAAATATGACATTTTCATATAAAGATTAGCTATAGATTCACGTCTTTTATCCTCAGAAGATAACGGATAGCATCGTCCCTTGATGATATGCTCCCCTCAGCCCTTGCCTCTTCTATCATCTTAAGATATCTACCAACATGAGGCCCGGGCTGACAACTCAGGATTTTCATTACATCATGGCCATTGATGAGTGGGGATATCTTTTTTGTTTCAGATGCATTGATATAATAGGCCCAAACCTTAGAGACTATGGCCTCTATACTTGGCCTTGATCCAATGTAATTAGGGTCTTTGCCTGTTGCTGTGGCATCTGCCATGGCATGGATTAGCATCTCAGGCACCCCCCCCTTTACCTCTGATAATAAGCGATAAAGGGCCCTGTCTGTAGGCCAGGGCGGATTACCCTGACAGGCCAGTTCCAGTAATCGCATATGGGATACAATAATCCCTTCTACAGTCCGGATAGACTTGGTGGAAAACCTAAGGCCCTTACATATACTGGATGCTATCCTGGCCCCTACACGAGCATGGCCATAAAAATGTACATGACCATATTCATCTCTTATCCTGGCCTCGGGTTTACCTATATCATGCAAGAATGCAGCAAGCCTTAATAACCCTGCTTTAGTAATACCATATTCAATCTCCTCAAAAAGATAATCACCAATACCAGGGAGATATTCTTCCCTGTTCTCTATAAGGCCATCGATCTCTGAGGTAATAAGCAGGACATGCTTAAGTAATGGCCACCTGTGATGTCTACCCTGGTCCATTCCATGGGAACCCTTGTACAGTGGGAATAATATATCTATCAGTCCAATCTCATCCATAAGATAAAACACCCTCGATCCATTTGAACAATTGAGGGCAGACATAAGTTCTTGTTTTATCCTCTCTTTAGACACCAGCCCAAGGTCTGGGACATATCTTTTGAGAAGTGAGAAGGTGTGCCTATCTATATCAAAGCAAAACTCTGTGGCAAACCTCAGACACCTTAATATCCTTAGCGGGTCAGATACTATGCTTTCCTCTGATATTATCCGGATAATACCTGCCTTCAAATCCTCCAACCCTTCATGGGGATCTATAAACTCTTTGTTTAAGAGATCTAATGCCATGGCATTTATGGTTATATCGCGACACTTAAGATCTGAGATTATATCCGGCCCTTTAGGTGCAGATATATCTATTAATACAGATAGATCTGGTAGAGCTATACGAGCTATTTGCCTGGATTCATCCATCCAGAATGCCTTTACCCCAAGGTGGGCTGCTACCTTTTGTGCAAGGCCCCAGACATCACCAAATGTGACAATGTCATAGTCCTTTGGTGGTCTGTTCTTTACCATATCACGCACACAACCACCTACGAGATATGTATTACTATTAAAGAATTCTGATATCCTTGAGAGGATGCTATCCTTTAAGGCGATATTCCACAGATTTCGCATGTGCCTCAAGCTCCTCAGCCCGTGCTATTTGTACAGCCTTAGGCCCGAGCCGCATAAGGGCCTTTTTTGAAAACCCTATAACTGAAGATCTCTTAAAGAAGTCATACACCCCTAAAGGAGAAGAGAACCTTGATGTAGCACTTGTCGGTAAGGTATGATTTGGCCCAGCGATATAATCACCAAGGACCTCAGAGGTATGATAGCCTAAAAATATGGCCCCTGCATTTTCTATCCTGTCGATATGCTTATGGGCATCTTCTACCATAAGCTCTACGTGTTCAGGGGCAATACGATTTGATATCTTAATCGCTTCATCTATATCTTCAGTGATCACACATAGCCCATGACTGGTCAGTGATTGTTTTATGATCTCCTTCCTGGGTAGAGATCTGACCTCTATATGTAGTTGGTTTAGTACATCCCTTGCCAGGGACTTGTCTGGCGTCAAAAGTATGGCTGCTGCCATGGGGTCGTGTTCTGCCTGTGAGAGGAGATCCATTGCTATTATGTGTTTTTTTGCTCCACTGTCTGCGATAATAAGGATCTCCGAAGGGCCTGCTGCCAGATCTATCCCTACTAAAGGGTGTACTAGTCTTTTTGCATGGTTTACATACACATTGCCAGGGCCTACGATCTTGTCTACCTTTGGTATTGTCTCTGTACCATATGCGAGTGCAGCTATAGCCTGGGCACCGCCAATTCGATAGATCCTTTTTATCCCTGCTATATGGGCAGCAGCGAGTAATACATGATTTACTATTCCACCAGGCGTTGGAGTAGTGACTATTATATCCTTCACCCCTGCTATCTTTGCCGGGATTACATTCATCAACATCGTAGATGGGAATGCATTCTTGCCCCCGGGCACATATACTCCAACCTTTCCTATGGGGGTAATCCTTTGACCAAGGATCACCCCATCTGAATCTGTGGTTGTCCAAGAGCGTTGAATCTGATGCCGATGAAAGGCATCTATCCTACTTGCTGCCTCCTTTAATGCTGCGATAAGCTGAGAATCTACCTTTGACAAGGCAGATGATATTTCGCCGTCCTCTATCACAATAGATTTATCTTCAGGATCAAAACCATCGAACGCTGATGTATACTCAAAGAGGGCCTTATCTCGTTGGGTCTTTACCCTATCAATAATCTCCCTTACCTTTAGGTCAATATCAGGAGGGATTAATTGGGAGCGATTTATTATCCCAAATATCTTATCTTCCCATCCTTTTTTACTGGTGGATATGGTTTTTATCATAGGCCACCCCTTTTTCTTTCAATCCTTGCCCCCAGGCTTGATAATTTATCATCTATGTTTTCATACCCCCTGTCCAGATGATAAATACGCCTTATCTCTGTGGTATTTTCTGCATTGAGGGCAGCCAATACCAGACTTGCTGATGCCCTCAAGTCTGTAGCCATAACAATTGCGCCCTGGAGCCTATCTACCCCTCTTACCAATACAGTCCTTCCCTTTTCCTCGAAATCAGCACCCATCCTCATCAGTTCAGGGACATGCATAAAGCGATTTTCAAAGATATTTTCTGTAATAGAAGATACGCCATCTGCTATGCATGCTAAAGCCATAATCTGGGCCTGCATATCAGTCGGGAATCCAGGAAACGGTGCTGTTTCCACGTCTATGGGTTTGATCCCATTCCTGCCATCTACCAAGATGGTATCAGTGGCTATCTTCTCTATCACCACACCCATTCCCTCAAGCTTTTCCATAAGGGCTCCGCTATGCTCAACCCGTGCCCCTTTGACCGTGAGTGTGCCTCTGGTAATAGCTGCTGCAACCATAAATGTACCTGCTTCTATCCTGTCTGGTATTATTGTATGGGTAGCCCCACTAAGCCTCTTCACCCCTTCTATAGTTATGGTAGCCTCCCCTGCGCCCTTTATTCTGGCCCCCATCTTGTTTAGGACATCTGCGAGATCTGTAATCTCTGGCTCTTTTGCTGCCCCTTCTATGAGAGTTGTACCCTCTGCCATAGTTGCAGCCATCATGATATTTTCTGTCCCCCCTACAGTGGGTTTGTCAAATACTATCCGTGCACCTTTGAGACCCTTTGTGGATGCAAGCACATAACCATGAGACATCTCTATGTTGGCACCCATCTTTTCAAGACCTTTAAGATGCTGATCTATGGGTCGAACACCTATGGCACAACCTCCAGGCAAAGACACCTTGGCCCTTTTGTATTTAGCCACCAGGGGGCCTAATACAAGGATAGAAGCCCTCATAGTCTTTACCAGATTATATGGTGCCTCATATGAAGTAATCTGTGAGGGGTCTACAATAATTGTATTATCATGATCCCTTGAGACCTTGGCCCCCAGGGTCTCCAGGACCCTTATTATAGTGGAGATGTCTTTGAGATTTGGCACATCGTGATATCGGCATCCATCTTCAGCAAGTATGGAAGAACATAATACAGGCAGTGCTGCATTCTTAGCCCCTGATATCTTCACCTCTCCTTCTAGAGGTACCCCTCCCTGGATTAAAAATCTATCCACAGATTTTCTCCAATACAATCACCCTTTCTACACCAGCGATATCTCTGATCCATTTCTTTATTACAAGGGTTTTATACATATCTATATATCTTTCTATTGTATCCTTTTGGTTATACCCAACCTCCATAATAAGCAATCCCTTTACACATAGACATTCAGTTATACCTTCTAGTATTCTCTTTATTATATCAAGTCCATTATGGCCTGCAAATAGGGCTTGTCTGGCTTCATATTTTATGACCTCATCTTCAATAAAAGGTGCATCTTTTAATGCAATATAAGGAGGATTTACTACTATCATAGAAAATTTAGAGGAGATAGGAGAGAATAAATCTCCAACAAACAGGCTTAATCTGCTATCTACCCCGTATGCCCTTGCATTTTTTCTGGTTGTGAGAACAGCTGGTTTGCTGATATCACACCCAATAGCTTCTATATCCGGCCTCTCCAAAAGAATAGATACAACTACCGCACCTGATCCAACACCAATCTCTAAGATAGTAGCATCTCGCGGGGCAAGGGCTGCAGCCTCTTCTGCTAAGATTTCTGTCTCTGGTCTGGGGCTAAGAATACCCGTATTTACTATAAAAGGCCTGCCAAAAAAT
>CAZVAH010000180.1:0-4557 GCA_964625035.1 uncultured Bacteriovoracaceae bacterium
GGTTACAGGTGGTGCAGGCTATATTGGATCCCATGCCATAAGCATGCTAGGTGATGCGGGCCATAACACCGTATGTATAGACAATCTTGTAAAAGGGCATAAAGAACTTGTAGGAAATTGTGCCTTTTATGAAGGTGATATCTCTGATAAGACCCTGGTAAAGAAGATATGTAATCTGCACAACATAGATGCAGTGATGCATTTTGCAGCATATTCCCTTGTGGGTGAATCCGTAGAAGAGCCCAGTGCTTATTACAAGAATAATGTATGCAATACATTGAGCCTGTTAGAGGCCATGGTTGAATCTGGTGTGGATAAATTTATCTATTCATCATCTGCTGGTGTATATGGCGAGCCAGATGAAACACCCATTACAGAAGATGCCGAGCCTTCCCCTACGAATCCATATGGTAAGACAAAGATCATGGTAGAAGAAATCCTAAGGGACTTTGACAGGGCCTACAACCTGAGGTTTGTCTCTTTAAGATATTTCAATGCAGCAGGTGCCCACCCTGATGCAATCATTGGTGAGGATCACAACCCGGAGACCCACCTGATACCTCTTGTGCTGGATGTGGCCCTGGGAAGAAGAGCTGCCATCACCATATATGGCGACGATTGGCCTACCAGGGATCATACATGCATCAGGGACTATATTCATGTATGCGACCTTATAGATGCCCATATACTTGCCCTCTCCTACCTTGCAGAAGGCGGGGCAAGTGATATATTCAATCTCGGGAATGGCCAGGGTTATACCGTCAAAGAGGTTATAGATAACGTGTCTTCTGTCACAGGCAGACCTGTCCCGACCAAGATAGGGCCACGGAGACCTGGTGATCCAGCTATATTGGTTGCAAGCTCTGAAAAGATAACAAACAAACTCGGATGGAACCCAAGGTTTAAATCTCTAGAAGACATTATAGAAACAGCATGGACATGGCACAAGAGGCGGTTTGGTTAAAGGTGGCTTGCCTATATTACGATAATACTAATTATGAATATTACTAGACTATTAATCATACTGATCATTATATCCATTTTTGGCTGTGCACATATACTACAGCCAAACCTTACCATTACCATGGAAGGTTGCACAGATAGGATCTCTTTATCAATAAATGAGGCAATTGATAAGTCATATAAGGATATAAGTATCATGGTAGCCTCTCCTGTGAATGCCACCACATTGAGAGCTGGAAATTTCGGACTTGCCATGCGGGAATTGTTAATAGTTGCCATGGCTAAAAAAGACATTAATGTAGTTGATATAGAACCTAAGGGGGCAGAGGCAATCCTTGTAAGTACATATATAGTAAGGCGTAATGATGTAGTGATGACATCAAAACTTGTCGATCTTAAAACCAATGATGTTATTGCATTTGTTACAACTACCCTGTACAAATCTGCTTCTGTATATAACCTGCTAAATAATCAAAGGGAAGTAAGGCTCTATGAAAATTAGGCGAACGAGTTGTGAGTTAAGAGTTGTGAGTTAAGGGAGAAGGATTAAATGAAAAGACTTATCTCGATTGCTCTTATTTTAATTGCCTGTATGCTTACAGGCTGCGCCTTTGCAAGGCCGTATATGGAGTTCAAAGACTCTACCCCGATAGATTGGGGATTAAAGGGATCCTTTGAAAAGGCTATTGCCATAGTCCCGTTTGATTCACACAGTTATGATAAGAAATGGGGCATCTATGCGGCTCAAAGGATGAAAGAATACCTCTTAGAAGAAGGTGCATTCCAAAGGGTAATATTCTCTGAAGAGGAAAAGAGTTTTATGCCCCTACTACTTAAGGGTGAGATTACATATATGTGGTATGGTGGTTCATATACCCCATCAAAGGTAAATGTGATCGTGCGTATAATAGACACCTCAGATGGTCAGACAAGATTCTTGAAAAAGAGCTCTATCTCTTATGAGAGGAAGGGTTACAGCATATCCTGGCTGAACAGGATGTATCTATCATCACCTGCACCAGAAGAGCTTTTAAATGGCGTACTCAAACACATTGCAGAGGATATAGCAGCAAGGACCCGTCTACCAGTAAAACAACACCCCTGAAGTGGAACGAAGATATACCAGACCCTCCGGACTTACCATGGACTCTTCTATTACATCGTCTGTAAATCCGGGAGGTACTTTCCATTCTGCTCCATTCCAATAGTATTTGCCGCACCAGATACGACTAAAGAGATCAATGTCAAGGCTGGGTGCGACATCAGGGGGCTGATCTAATTCAATTAACCCAGACTTATCCTCATTTTCTTTCATTACCTTATCATCCGTTATACTCCAGATATTACCATCACTGTCCACAGTCACAGCACAGGTATTGCCGGAATATTTCTCGTTCCATGTATCATCTGTATCCAGCGAATATATCCCCGCGCTTGTAGCAGCCAGTGTCAAATCCTCGCCAGCATAGATATCATATACCTTTATGTCTATACCAGTAGTGTCCTCCCAGATATCTGCGTATGTGTCATACTTATATAAACCATTATCTGCCCCTAGCCATAGAACAGAGCCATCAACTTCCATGGCATTGATAGTCTCACAACCCTCGCAAGTCATTGTACCAGTATCATCAGATGCCCTATAGTAATAAATTTCATTACCCATAGCACCCCAGATAATATGAGCTGTATAGTAGTAATAAGATGAATATCTCTGTATAGCTATCGCAGCAAATTCATACCCCCAACCTATATTACTCTCCCCGCTTGAAGAGAAATACCAGATATCATCATTAGTTGATACCCAAACCCCACTTATCTTGACACCCCTATCCTTTGCCATGCATGATACTTGCTCTAGTAATTTCTCTTTTGTCCTTGACTTTACATCAATATCAAAATTAACAGTCTCATTGCCACCCTCATCATCTATCACTGTGCAACTCACTGTATACTCTCCAGGGTCTTCAGGTGCTATCCAGTATATCCAATAAATACTAGTATTCTCGTCTTCTAATACTCCCCCAGTTGCAGTCCATACATACCTAACAGGATAGCAATCTACAATGCTATTTACCTGCATTAAGATCCTCTGACCGGTAACCGGAGTTGCGTCGGAAATACTTACGGATGAAATCTCAGGACCGGATAATGAGCATCCATATATTATGAAAGCAACTATTCCAATTATGCAAAAATACAAAACTCGTTTCAACTTCAGCCTCCTTATTAACCAGGAGATACTAGCAGATACGATCCTTTGGCGCAAGTAAGTGGACGAGCGAAATCTAAAAAATGTGAACCCGTACGCAATTCCTTCTCCTGGATGCTGCGACAAGAAGCCAGAAACCTATTTGGGGAAATTTTTTTAACTCACGACTCTCGACTGTCTTTTCGACTCTCGACTATTTTTTCGGACTCTTGACTCTCGACTATCCTTTCCGTATTGATTGCTATTTATAGGACATCCTGATACATTCCCTCATTAGTCATGGACACTACATTTTCTTATGCTATGCCTACAGATATATACTTTGGTAACATAGGAAGGCTACTGCATCTAATAGAAAATCACAGGGTCTTTTTTGTAACAGGTAAAACCACACTTACTCGCCCACCATTGAACAATGAATTTGGTAATATTGTAAAAGGTGTTCAATATGAGGTCTTTTCTGATATTGGGCCAAACCCCAGGTTTTCCGATGTAAAGGCTCTAACCAAAGAGATCAAAGGGTTCTGCCCTGATATAATAGTTGCCATAGGTGGTGGAAGCCCGATAGATGCGGCAAAGGCAGCATCTATCGTGGCAACAAATAAAGGAGATCCCTATGATTATTTTGCTAAGGAACTAACCTTATCCTCTGAGCCTATCCCCATAATAGCCATACCAACCACCACGGGCACAGGCTCTGAAGTAACACCATTTAGTGTGATAGTAGATGAGGAGAATCATGCAAAACTGGTCTATAGTTCACCCAAGATATATCCTAAGGCCGCCATAGTTGACCCAAGGTTGAGTTATACCATGCCAGGCTATGTTGCAGCATCTACCGGGATCGATGCCCTCTCCCACGCAATAGAGGCAGTATGGACTAAAAGGGCAAATCCCATATCCACTATACTGGCAAAAGAGGCCATCAAGATCATACTGCGCAATATCGTATCATCTTATCAAGGCAATACCCATGCGAGAGAATCCATGATATTTGCAAGTATGCTGGCAGGATGTGCATTTTCAAATACAGGGGTTACCGCAGTCCACTCGGCTTCATACCCTATTACATTAGACTATAATACCCCCCATGGCCATGCATGCGCTCTCTTTCTCTTGTCATTTATCAAATTCAACTGGCCTTTTTTAGGAGAGAAAGCCTTTGTCCTGCTGGATGCATTTGGGGCTAAAGCGTGTAAAGGCATTATAAAACAGATGGAAGGAATCATGGGAGATTTAGGTCTTGTCACCCGTTTTTCTGAAATAGGTCTGAAAAGAGAAGATATCCCCCATATTGCTAAAAGGTGTGTAGGAAAAAGTACAACAAATAATCCAAGAGATATAACAGAATCTGATATTGCAGATATAATAAAGGAGAGATT
>CAZVAH010000181.1:0-4547 GCA_964625035.1 uncultured Bacteriovoracaceae bacterium
GCATATCGGATCACGCCAATAACTGTAGGAATGGCGAGCACAACTGATGCCAGACCCAAAAGGCTGGCCTTGGGCAGATATCCGAATGCGCACCCAATAATAATAGGAATATATGCACATATAAGAAAGATACCATAGATTACAGCACTAGACGGTTTTCCAACTACAATCGGCAGGTGCCTTCTGCCTACACTTTGATCTGCATCCGCATCTGGAAATTGGTTTAAGAGCAACAAATCGCTCACCAAAAAGAATGGGACTATAGATGCAAGAAATGATATCCATGAATAGCTGCCGGCAAGGCAAAAGTCCGTACCCATTACCATTAGCGGCCCAAAGCCTAATCCCGGGGCAATCAGACACAAAACAGGGCTGCGGACAATCCACTTTGTATAGGCAAATATAATGATAATGCCCAAGACGCCTAAGGGCAAAAGCTTTAGACCTCTCGCATATAAAAAATATAACCCGATAAGGCTAGTTATAGTCAGTGTCAGAAGACCTATAAATAGTGCAGACCTTGCCGCCTCAGGGCTTTTCGGCAGTGTCCCGCTACCACCACTGAAAGGGGTTTTTCTTGTCTTGAAATCAAGGCCACTTTTAAAATCATAATATTCATTAAGCGCATTCACACTTATATGTGCTGAAATAGCACCGATAAAAACCAGCACAAGATATGTAATGTTTATGTTCCCAACCCTCCATGCTGCAGTGCCTACACCTAACAGCACGCACGCAGGCGTTAATATCAAAAATGGGGGTCGTATCAGACCCAATAAATCCTTTATCCTATTCATAACAACTCCGTAAAGTATCGGCCTACAGGGATCAGGGATCAGTAGTCAGGCATTTTTTTTGAAGACCCTGTCCCCTGTTAACTGGCTCCTGTAAACTGTTAGTGCAAAAATAAGAAATATTTCTCTATTCGTGGTAACCCAAAAGGGGTATGATCAATCCTCCTCAAAGATCTCCATCTGTGCCCTGGAAGGCTTCATGCCCAGAAATTTATACCCCTTTGCAGTCACCTGCCTTCCCCTCGGGGTGCGATTTATATACCCGTTTTGAAGGAGATACGGTTCATATACATCCTCTATAGTATCCTTTTCCTCCCCCATCGATGCTGCCAGCGCATCAATCCCTACAGGTCCCCCTCTGAAGTGTTTTATCATGGTCTCTATAATCCTTCTATCCATACGGTCCAGGCCTGAGCGATCAATATCAAGCCTGGTCAGGGCCATATCTGCAACACCTGTGACTACTTCTCCATCCCCCATGACCTCGGCAAAATCCCGAACCCGCCTTAGAAGCCTATTTGCAACCCTTGGGGTACCCCTGGCCCGTCTGGCAATTTCATAAATGCCTTCTTCATCCGCCCTTATTCCAAGTATCTTTGAAGATCGTTTAAGGATGCTGGTGAGTTCCTCTGTGCTGTAAAATTCCAGATGTCCTATAATACCAAATCGATCTCTTAAAGGCGATGTTATAAGCCCAGCCCGGGTAGTAGCAGCTACCAATGTAAATGGATTAAGGTCTATTCTGATACTTCTAGCAGATGGCCCCTGCCCAATTATTATATCCAACTTAAATTCTTCCATTGAGGGGTAGAGGATTTCCTCTACTGCAGAGCCCAACCTGTGAATCTCATCTATAAACAACACATCTCCTGGTTCAAGATTTGTGAGTATAGCTGCCAGGTCTCCTGTCTTTTCTATGGCCGGGCCAGATGTAACTTTGATGCCTACATTCAGTTCGTTTGCAATCACATAGGCAAGAGTTGTCTTACCTAGACCGGGTGGCCCATAAAAAAGGCAGTGGTCCAGAGCCTCACCCCTTTTTCGCGCAGCCTTTATAAAGACCTCTAAGTTACTCTTCAAGTCATCCTGACCTATATACTCACTCAGACATCTTGGCCTTATATGGGCCTCAATCTGTTCCTCTCCTTTATCTACCTTATACCCAATCAATTCTTCTTTCATTTCATAAGTACCTTCAATGCCTGTTTTATTATGTCTTCTACAGTAGTATCTGCCTTAGCCGGACTTGGGTGGATACCTGAAACTGCCTGTCTTGCCTGGGTCTCAGAATAACCTAATGTAACCAGGGCTGCAACTGCATCCTCTAAAAGATTAGGTTTTCGTCCCCTACCCTCAGGATGATATTGTTTTGATATCCTCTCTCTAAGCTCAAATATTATACGCTGGGCACTCTTTTTACCAATGCCAGGAAGCGAACTCAGATAGATTATATCCTCAGAAACCACTGCATCAAGAAACCTAAGGGGATCCACCTGGGATATTATACCCATAGCTGTCTTGGGACCAACACCAGAGACATTTAGCAAAAGAGAAAATATCTCCCGCTGCTTGGGATCAAAAAATCCGTAAAGATCTAGAGAATCCTCTCGAGATATAAGGGTTGTATATAATGACACCTCCTGGCCGCACTTTAGGGGGATGTGTGTTGGATCAGGGATGTGCACCAGATATCCTACACCACCTACCATAACGGTAATATCCTTTCCTGCAATATGGACAGCCTCACCCTTTAACATGCTTATCATCTTATAATACCCTTAAAACGCCTTGAGGATGCATGACACAAGCCTATTGCCAGGGCGTCAGTAGCATCCTTAGATGAGATGCTATCTTTGGGAAGGTTCAATATGGCCTTTACCATTGCACCTACCTGTGCCTTTCCTGCACGACCATACGCACATGTTGCCTTCTTCACTTCTGTAGGGGAATACTCAAATACCGGTATATCCCGCAATGTAGCAGCTAAGATAATAACCCCCCTTGCCTGGCCAAGTTTTAGTGCACTTTGAGCATTAATAGCATAAAAAGAGGTCTCTATGGCCATCTCTTGTGGGTGGTGCTTTCTAAAGACTTCAGTGAGCTCAGAAAACATTGTCTTTAGTCTCTCAGATATGGCCTTTTCCTTTGGCGTAATAGTGCCATGAGATATATAAGAGCACTTGGAACCCTCTACATCCAAGATGCCATACCCCGTAGCCCTTGTTCCAGGGTCAACCCCGCAGATAATCATTGTTCCTGTAGATTTGCCATCTCTTCGTCGTCAATCTCAAAGTTGGAATGTACTGACTGCACATCTTCAAGATCATCGAGGGCATCCAGTAATTTCAGTACTTGCTGGGCAACCTTGCCAGCAATATTTATGGTTGATTGAGGTATCATTGACACCTTTAGTTCGTTGTAGGCGATATTGTTTTCTTTCAGTGCTACCCTAAGGGCCTCAATTTCCTCTGGCGCAGTCAAGACTTCAAACATATCACCCTGATCAACGATATCCTCAGCTCCTGCAGCTATGGCAATATCATAGAGGATATCTTCATCTATTGTATCCTTGTCAATGGATGCATAGCCCTTCTTATCAAACATCCAGCCCACGCATCCTGTCTCGCCAAGGTTGCCGTTATATTTTGAAAAGAGGTGTCGTATGTCGGCCACAGCCCTGTTTTTGTTGTCAGTGAGCACATTGATGAGCACTGCAACCCCACCGGGGCCATATCCCTCGTATGAAGACTCTTCTAATGAAAAACCTTCAAGCTCTCCTGACCCCTTTTTTATTGCCCTATCAATATTCTCCTTGGGCATGTTGGCAGCCTTTGCTGTTGCCACTGCAGTACGCAACCGGGAATTACCCTCTATATCACCGCCTCCCAGGCGTGCTGCAACTATAATCTCTTTTATGAGTTTACTAAATATCTTACCCCGCTTGGCATCCAGCGCACCTTTTTTATGTTTAATAGAACTCCACTTACTGTGACCTGACATGGATATTCCCCCTTGATACTTTTAAAACAAGTTTATCACAAAGAGTAACTCTTAGCAATCAGCTCTCAGCCTTTGGCGTATCAGCCTTATAGGGGGTGATGCCTGCCTTGCAGGCATGCGGGTTTTGCATGAAAATAAAATTTATATCCATATAGGTATGGACTTTAGGCAATATATAATTATTATTATAGATGAGGATAACGCAATGATTGCAAGTGTACCTTCAGCTGCCTTGTGGGGAACAGATGCCTTAAAGGTCATGGTGGAAGCAGATATTCATTATGGACTGCCCTCTTTTTCTATCGTGGGACTGCCTGATAACTCTGTAAGGGAGAGCAAGGAACGTGTCAGAGCTGCTATTATAAATTCCGGCCTTGATTTTCCACCCGTTAGGATAACCCTGAATCTAGCCCCTGCTGATATAAAAAAGGAGGGGGGGATATTTGATCTGCCAATTGCTATAGCCATCCTTGCAGCCCTTGATGTGGCACCGAGGGAGGTGGTTAAAGACTATCTATTCGTAGGGGAATTAGGCCTGAATGGCTCTATAAGACCGGTGAGGGGTGTGGTATCATCCGCATTTCTTGCAAAAAGGCTAGGGCTCAAAGGGGTTATATGCCCTGTGGCAAACGCAAAAGAGGCGAGTCTTGCAGGGGAGAGCGTCTGGCCTATAAACAACTTGAAAGAAGTTGTAGGCTGCTTACTTAATCCCTTGGATGTAAAGCCTTTATCCAGGAAAGAAGGCTTTCTAAA
>CAZVAH010000182.1:0-4527 GCA_964625035.1 uncultured Bacteriovoracaceae bacterium
CTTTGAATCCCGAGGTGTTCTTTTAATACAAACCGGACATCCCTATCATCCCTTTTGAAAAAATTTTGTCCCATGTAATGTCTCCTTAGTTATTCTGAGTAGTTGTAAAACCCCTTCCCGGTTTTTCGACCTAAATGGTTGTCTTTGATCATCTGCTCAAATACAGGTGATGGCTTATAACGCTCTTCACCTGTCATTTCATACATGGCCTTCAATGCATTGTATACCACGTCAACACCTGCCATATCCATGATCTCTACCGGCCCCATAGGATGGTTAGCACCAAGTTTAAGCCCCAGGTCTATATCTTCAACTGATGCCAAACCATTATAGATCTGGTTTGCTGCTTCATTATACAACAGACACATGAAACGGTTTACGATAAAGCCCGGGACATCCTTAGCAATAATGGGGGTCTTACCAATCTGTTTGCAAAACTCTGTTGCGGCCGTAACCACAGGATCTGCTGTCTCTTTCCCCTTGATGACCTCAACAAGACGCATGACAGGAACCGGGCTAAAGAAATGAGTACCAATGACCCTTTGTGGATATCTTGTAGCAGAGGCTATCTTCGATATACTCAAGGTTGAGGTGTTGGATGAGAGGACAATGTCCTTCTGACAAAGGGCATCGATTTCCTTAAACACCTTCATCTTGAGGTCAATATCCTCAATGACTGCCTCGATAACCATATCAACTCCATTTATAGCCTCTTTTATATCTGTGGTGCCCTTTATACGTGCCATAATCTGATCATGTTCTTCTTGAGATATCTTGCCCTTGTCCAGCTTTTTTCCAACAAACTTACTGATGGTACTGAGCCCGCGCTGAACAAATTCATCTTTAATATCCCTAATGGCAGTCTCTATCCCATGCTCGGCAGCTACCTGGGCTATCCCTGCACCCATTGTCCCTGCACCCAAGACACATAATTTCTTAACCATATCGTCGGTCTCCTATTCTATTTGTTCTCTTTGACATTAAAGCGTTTTACCCCTTTGCTACCCCTTCAGGATCAAGTCAGCACACTTCATTGCACTCAATGCAGCACCATTTGTTGCCAATCCTCTCCCCACATACGTATCACCTGCAAAATAGAGATTGGGGATTCCAGGTGCCCTAAGTCCTGGTTTAAAATTCCCTACCAATCCTGGTTTTCTGGCCAGACCATCGCAGCCATCCACATAGTATGGAAGCCTCCACTCCAACTTTTGCTCGACTCCAGGAAACATCTCTTTTATATCTTCCCACATAAGACCAAGGAGCCTGTCCCTCTTAAACTTGTCTGACGCCTCTTTGTGCTCGCAGACGATATCAGTGTGTAAAATCTGCTTTCCTTCAGGTGCTACATGGGGCGAAAAATTTGAAGCCGGGAATCCCTGGAATGGGAACCCTGCGTGTTTAGTCTTTAAGGCGGTAAAGAAACACCGCTTCCTTGGATCAACAATCGGCTCAGTCAGCCCGATCATATACCCGATAAGGCCAGTCACCTCATGCTGGATATCAGTAATGCGCTTGAGCCACCACCAAGGTAGCGGACTGGTTTTCGGACTAAAATCAATAATATTACTTAAGTGATAGATCGGTAGAGCACAGACAACACAATCCGCATAGATGACCTCTGTTTCAAATATCCTGTACTCTTCTTGATATATGTGTTTTTTACTAGGAATACGAACCCCTAGGGCCTTCTTGTCTTGAATCACGATCTCCTGCACTTCACAGTTAAGCCTTATTTCACCACCATTTTCTTCGATCACCTCAGCCAGCCCCTTTGTGATCCCCTCTGTTCCATCCAAGGGATAACTGGCCTGCAGAACCTGCCTTGTCTTAAGAAGATTATCCCTGGCAATATAAAGCACTTCGCCTGCAGCCATATCAATGGCATCTGGAATCGTGGTCATGATCATACCAAGATCACAAAACAGCTCTCTTATAGAAGGCTGAGGAACATTCTCCTTTAACCATTCTTCGAAACTGCGGTTATCCCATGCCTCGATCTCGGCATCGCTCATGGTAGCTATCCTTTGCAGCAAACCCCTGAATGCATCTTTGTCTTGATCATCCATAGGGACTAATTCAGCCACACTGAGAAACCTTTCACCATTCCAGATCTCGATAGTTTCACTAAATGGTGCCCATTCTATCTCCTTTCCAACCCGATTGTTTAACCCGTTACAGCTTGATTTCTCACCCAGTTCGATCAAGTGCAGGCCGATATCAACACGCCACCCTTTTTCCGGATAGCCCCCATAGCTCATCAGTCTGCCGCCAAACCTTGGGAATCGATCCAATACCAAAACCTTCGAATGGGCCTCTTTTGCCAGTATGGCTGCTACCCCTAAACCAGCAATGCCTGCCCCTACCACTATCAAATCATATTTATCCGGCATACATGTCTCCCATAATGTCTTTTTCTAATCCTGGTTATTGGATCTTCCAAATCTATCCTGGAAGATAACAACCCCTTTTGTGATAACCACCTGCCCACGCTCACATTTAAGATTATCTGATAATCTCAAAGTACTTGATATCCTGGATATTGCCTTGCATCTCTTGACTTTGCCTAAAAACAGCCCTGACCTTCATCCCAACCTTGATCCTGTTTTCATCTGTCTCATTGATTATATGGGAGAAGATATTATCTGACCCATCGATATTGATATACCCATAGGTATATGGGATGGGCCGCTGAGTACCTGTAGCCGGATCAATAAAGGGATAGTTTACCACAGAAAACGCCATGATGGTTCCTGTATCAGAGAGTTCCACCAATTCATCCAATTCCTGAAAACACTGGCCACAGATCCTGCGAGGAGGGACTAAAACCCTTTTACATTTCGGGCATCTTATCCCCAAAAATCGCCTGTGCTCCCTAATTTCTTGAAAAAACCTGCTACCATATTTGCCAATAGACCATTCATAGGGCATCCCCTTGTCAAAGGTAACAGTTAATAACTCTGTATCTTTCCTGTCTATTCCCATGGTTCAATCTCCTCCATCAGTTAGGCTTGTCCTTACCCAAGATTACCACATCAGACCACCAGCACCCGCCAAAGCCGGTTGCCATGGCAGTCTTAACATCAGGGACCTGACGGGCCTCACCCTTTCCCATAACCTGTATGGAAGCCTCTGCTACCCTTAAAAGTGCAGTAGCCCCTATACAATTGGTAGATATAACACCCCCTGAAGGATTAATGGGCAGTTTACCCCCCATGTCAGTATTGCCATCCCGGATAAACTTGGGGCCTTGGCCTGGGCCACAGAACCCGATTGCCTCAATCCATTTTAGCCCGGCGTAGGAATAAGGTAAGTATAATTCTGCAACATCAATCTCTTCCACCGGATTTTTGATCCCTGCATTTGCAAATGCCTCCTTGGATGCCCTTTTAAGTGAAATCATGCCCGTGTTGTAATCAACATCACCAAACCATGTGGTAGTATGGCGCACTGAACAAGATTTTACCCAGGCTGGTTTTACGGCAATCTTTTCAGCCACCCCCTCCGCCGCAAAGACGACCGCACATGCCCCATCTGTTCGTGGACATACATCCAATAGCTTAATCGGGTAGGCCAACATAGCAGATTCCATCACATCTTTTATCGTAATCGGTCGGTTATACATCTGAGCATATGGATTATTCAATGCATGAGTCCTCTCCCTCACTGTCACCCGTGCGGCATCTTCCTGAGTTGCCCCATACTGCTCCATATAGGCAGATGCCTCTGTTGCCAAACTGGGGATCGCCCCGGAATAGGAGAATCTATCCCAGATGGGATCACTGCAGGTGACAATGGCTGCAGTGGTATCACTCTCAGAATTCTTTTCCCAGCCAATTGCAAGGACCCTGTCAAAAAGCCCGGAGGCCACATGATAATATGCTGCAATGGCCACAGATGCACCTGTAGTTCCCCCTGTTGTTATCTTCATGATCGGCTTCATATACCCACCAGAGCCTTCAACACTCCAGGTATCCACATAATTAATCGACTCAAAATGATCCATATTGCCAATGATGATGGCATCAATATCTGCTATGGACAGCTCACAATCGGCCAGCGCCCTTGTAACTGCCTCGTTTATAAGTTCTCTCCCATTGACATCGAGCCTATGACTTTTATGATAGGTCTGACCGGTTCCAACAATTGCTACTCTTCTTGCCATATCCCCTCCTTACTCTCTCCCCAGGATCCATACACAATGACTCTGCCCGCAAGGACCATTTATTCCATGGGCTAATGCTGTCTTTACTCCTTCAATCTGGTGATCACCTGCCTCGCCACGGATCTGGAGAGCCGCTTCTATGATCCTTACCAAACCAGCAACCAAAACAGGATGAGCTGACAAGACTCCTCCTGATGGATTCACTGGTAATTTACCATCCATGACTGTAATCCCTTTCTCGATTAGCTGGCCCCCCTGACCGGCATCACAGATGCCCATACCCTCCAACCATAGAGGCTCCATGTAGCTGAATGCATCATAGAGCTCCACCACATCTAGCTCACTCACAGGGTCTTTAATCC
>CAZVAH010000183.1:0-4518 GCA_964625035.1 uncultured Bacteriovoracaceae bacterium
TACAAATTGTTTATCCCTCTCATCCAAGATCAAGTTAGCCATATACATCCTCCTTTATAAGTACGGTTATAAATCTCAGGTATAGGGGGCAACATCCTGTTAAGATGTAACCCCTTATTAGCTTGCAATGCGGAGTCCTCCGTCCACAGGGATTATTGTTCCTGTGACAAAAGAACTGGCCCTCGAAGCAAGGTAAATAGTAATTCCGGCTATGTCCCCGGGTGTGCCGATGCGGCTTAGGGGACACCTTTCCTCAATCTGTCCCCTGAAATTTTCGAGCATCCACTCTGTCATCTTGCTCTCAAATGGCCCCGGGGCAACCGCATTGACAGTGATCCCGCGCGGGCCGAGATTAACAGCCAAAACCCTTGTTAAGTGGTGCACAGCTGCCTTACTGGTCGAGTAGGCATAGTTCTCAAAGATAGGAACCATTATCCCATCAATAGACCCAATGTTGATCACTCGAGCCGGATCGCCGGGCCTGGCTGCTTTTTCAAGCAAAGGCAGGAGATCACGTGTAAGTGAAAACATGGATTTAACATTTAACGTCATAACCTTATCAAACCCGGAATCAGGATATTCGCTGATTGGTGCCCCCCAGTTGGCACCTGCATTGTTGACCAGAACGTGTAAAAATTGTTCTTGTTCAAAAATTTTGTCTGTCAATACCTTTCTGCCTTCATCTGTGGAAATATCAGTTGGAATGGAAATGCATGTCCCTATCTCAGATAGCTCTTTAGCAACCTGGTCGCATACATCTCTTTTGCGTGATGAGATATATACCCTGGCCCCGGCCTCCACATAGCCCCTGGCGATCATGCGGCCTATACCACGAGACCCTCCAGTCACCAGCGCCACTTTTCCTCTGATTGAAAACAGATCGTTGACATTTATTGCCTCTTTCTTGCCCTTTAAGTCAGCCACCTTCTTGCCTCCTTTGTTATAATGTAATAGTATTATCCTAGATACAATATTTTTTACATTATCACCAAGTAAATTTGATTCCTCTTTGTGCTGACCCCTGACAGCTATCTTTCTGACCGCAAACTCCGTCCGCTGCGGGTTAAAAGAATGCTCATCAGGCCACCTTTTTGCTCAAAATCATCTATATAATCCATTATGTGAAGTTCGTGGATCTTTGTCAATAGCGATACTCCTCAGGTATTCCCCGAAATTTGAAACATAAGCGCCAAAACAATGTCAATTAACTCATGCCATCCTCAAACAAAAGCAGGTGCAAAAAGGCCTGGGACTACTATTTCATCCCCGCCCGCTGAGGCGGGAAAGACGGGGCACATCAAGGCAGTTTTCGTAAAACAAGGCCAATGACCTTTTTATAGCAATATCCACCTTGCCCTGGCCCTGGCGCGTTTCAAAGGCTGGCAGAACTAGGAGAAAAAGGTTACCAGGATTGCAAAAATGAAATCCATATCCATAAAAACCGTGCCCTTATGGGATAATAGAGATAATTAATGCAAAAATTCAGGGAGTTAACTACACTGAAACAAATTACAGCATAGTATGGACAATTGGCACCAAATATGCTGTGATAAAACAAGATAGGAGACAATGTAATGGAAAAGCTATTCATGACACATGCAGATGGCATATATACCAGTCCTTATGCTTTTAATTTGAGAGATATTGCACCACCTCACGAACTCTCTGGTGGTTCACAAACAAATACAGAGGAGCCACCCCAGCATAATAAGAGAATGGCGATACAGATAAAGGAACAAGGGATGGTATTGGTGATTGTTTTATTACTGCTGATGTTGACTACTATTATTGGTATCTCTGTATTGTATTCATCTGTCACAGAGGCAAAGATAGTTGGAAATGAGAGGACATATAACCAGGATTTTTACATTGCAGAGAGCGGCATTGAATATGGGCTGGCAAACTCTGCAATTGCAATGACCTCAATTGGGCTCACCATAAACGGTAAATATGACTATCTAACCTCAAGTTTACCATCTTTTCTCAGCGACACAGATATCTCCATCAAATTGACAAATATAACCAAACCACCTGTTGGCTCAGGATACAGTACAGATAACTTCAACGCAAATTACTACCATGCCGCCTCTAGCAAGGCAAACCAGGATATAGAGGTTGGTATATGGAAGGCCTTCCCCAAATAGTTATAAAAAAGGGAGATATATTATGTTCAAAAGGATACTGATTATATGCTATATTATTTGTTTTATATTTATCCCTGAGACAGGGAAGTCAGACGACACAGAGATATTTGGCGGCGGCGTTATCAATGTCCCGCCAAACGTCCTTATTAACTTTGATAATTCAGGCAGTATGGACGAGTGGGTAGATTTAATCCCGGTTGTTGACTATAACCCTGCTGTGACATACTCGGGGGACAATGATAAAGCTAAGGTTTATTACCAAGTTTTTTTCTTCTGGTTTTCGTTTGAAGATATAGGAGATGATGGAATAGTGCAAGACACAGAGATTGCCTGTGAGGGTGCAAGGCAGGCCTTAAATACAAGTGGCCACTGGCAGGGGAGGATACAATCTACAGGGTCACATCCCTGCGATGGGTGGACCTCATATGTGTTACGAACAGGAAACTATCTTAACTATCTCCACTCAGCAGGTGCTACAAGCCGCAAAAAGATAGACATTGCCAAAGGTACCATAAACGACCTTATTGATACAACAGATGGGGTGCGATTCGGTATTATGTGCTTCAACAATGAAGAAGGTGGTCATATCGTGGCTCCCATTGGTTCTGATAAAGAAACCCTCCATAATGCGATAAATTCAATGAGTGCAGATACATGGACACCCCTTGCTGAAACCTTGGCAGAGGCAGGCTTATACTTTGCCCGCAAGCCTTCATGGGCAAATTCAGGCGTGGATTACAATACAGCCTATGAGCCTGCAATACAGTGGAGATGCCAGAAGAATTACATTATTATCATGACAGATGGCGAATCAACAAAGGATCAGGGTGATATCCTTACACGCAGTAACTATATTAATGGCAAACCAATTCAAGACAATGATAATGATGAGCATGAACCAGGATATAACCAGGAAATATACTATGCCAGTAGTGGCAGCGACTATCTGGATGATGTTGCCAAATTCTTGTACGAGGAAGATCTCCTCACGGGGGAGGTGTACGATTCAGGCGGTATCACATTTGATGACACCAGTGATCCACTCTTCACAAAACAGAACATTATTACCTATACCGTTGGATTCGATATCAATAATACACTTCTAAAGGAAACTGCAGACGCATCCCATGGCCAGGGCGACTACTATACCACAAAATCTACAGGGGGTGAAGGAATAAGCCTCTCGGAGATCTTCCAGGAGATAATCGGTAGTATATTAGAAACCAGTTCTGAATTTGTAGCACCTGTGGTTCCCGTGAATAGGATGAACAAGACATATGCGGGGAACTGCGTGTATCTTGGGGTCTTCTCTCCTGATAACTCAGGCCTGTGGAAAGGGAACCTTAAAAAGTTCGGGCTGAACTATGATGGCCAGCTTCTGGACAAGGATGGAAATCCTGCAGCGCTCTCATCAGGGCTCATCAAGGAAGGTGCCCATTCCTGTTGGTCCATTGTTGATGGCCTTGAAGGAATGGATGTGGATATAGGCGGGGCAGGGCAGGAGCTGCTGACTCAAATCCCGAGACACTTCTATACATATCAGGGCACTGCAAATAAAAGTTTAACCCATAGCGACAATGAATTTTCAGTGTTTAATGCAGCAATTACCGCAACAACAATGGGTGTGGCCACCGATACTGAAAAAGACGACTTGATCAACTTTGTCAGGGCAGAAGGGATTTATGCTTATGATGCTACCGGACAAGATGCCAACCCCAGAACATGGGTTTTGGGAGATATCCTCCATTCCAGACCTGCTGTGCTCTACGATGATGTCAATAACAAAAATGTAATATTTGTAGGTACCAATGATGGGTTCCTCCACTGCTTTGCTGATTATGACAAAGGAACTGAGAATGACCTTACTGATGATAGCGTAGAAGAGGAATGGGCCTTTATTCCGTGGGGTTTGCTAACCAGACTTAGGCTTTTACGAGATGATTCATCCCATGACTACTTTATCGACGGCGCCCCAATTGTGTATACTACAGGTGGCAATACATATGTTACATTTGGTCTCAGACGAGGTGGAGATAAGTACTATAGTCTGGATGTAACAAGTTATACTTCCCCCTCCTTTGCATGGGAAATATTGCCGAATATCCTTGGCACAGAATCCCTGGGGCAATCCTGGTCTACTCCCCGCTTTTGTACGATTAAAGAATCCGGCGGCAATACACGAGATGTGCTTCTGTTAGCAGGCGGGTATGATACAAACCAGGACAATATAGATCCAGGAACCAGTGACAGTATGGGCAGGGCTGTGTATGCTGTTGATGCCTCAAACGGCGCGTTATGTACTGACCTTAACTTCAACCATACTATCTATGAAAAGATGCAATACTCTGTTGTTGATCTTACGTCTTTTGATAGC
>CAZVAH010000184.1:0-4507 GCA_964625035.1 uncultured Bacteriovoracaceae bacterium
CCCCCCTCAAGGGGGGACTTTTTCCGACAGGCGCTAAAATATGCATTTCAAGCCCCTGACCCCTGATCCCTGCCAAGTATCTTTCATATAAACTCCCATGAGCGCTTCGCGCTCACAACGAAGCATGAAAACAATATCCCATTCCCCCGTCTTCCTTCATCTCAAACTGACCCCTGGCCTCTGATCCCCGACCCCTGTTTTCATATAAATACCTATTCCTCCCCAAAAAAATCTGATCCCCAATGTAATATATTAAATATAAATAGTTTTAAACTCTTTTCAATAGTTTTATTTATTTTGGGGGCATGAGGCAGGGATTTAAGGGGGCAATCCTTTCATATTAACTCGTATGGCCTTTCGGCCACAACCAAGGATGAAAAAGATTGTTTTTATGGACAACACTGTTCACTATTCACTATTTACTAAAATCTCTTGTATCCTCCATGTATCCCTGCTAAATAACTATATATGGAGATCATACCGCTGGCATTTGACAGCCTTGGCACACGATCCATGTGTGTCCATATTATAACAAAGGATGTAAATATCATCATAGACCCTGGCGTCTCACTGGCAGCCAGAAGATACAATCTTCCACCGCACCCGGTAGAGTTAGAAAGGCAGGCCGACCACTGGAAAGAGATCGTGAAACATACAAGGGCATCTGATATTATTATAATTACACATTATCATTATGACCATCACAACCCAGAGGAAGACCTCGATATCTACAAGGATAAGCGAGTTTTTATAAAACATCCTAAAGACCATATAAATAAGAGCCAGACCAAAAGGGCGGCCTACTTCTTAAAAAAAATAGAAGGTGTCCCAAAGGAGATATTATTCAGCGACGGAGAGCAATTCACATGTAATCATACAAAGATCATCTTCTCCCCTCCGGTGTTTCACGGCACCAATAATAAACTTGGATATGTAACAGAGGTTTTGATCGATGATGGTTACAGGCTCATACATACATCAGATGTAGAAGGCCCTGCGATACCAGATCAGGCAGATTTCATCCTTGAGAATAAGCCCAATATGGTGATCTTAGACGGCCCCTTAACATCCATGCTGGGGTTTAGATACTCCCAGGCAAATCTGGATGCATCTACTAAGAATATGATACGGATTATAAATGAGTGTCCTGTTGATACCTTGATCGTTGATCACCACATCTTAAGAGACCTGAAGTGGAAAGAGAGGTTAGCAGGCGTATTTGGGACAGCTCAAGAAAAAGGGGTTAAGGTCATTACTGCTGCAGAATTCTTAGGCAAACCCATTGATATGCTCGAGGCACACAGAAGAGAGTTATATAAAGAACATCCCATATCTTCTTAAGCCACCTGCTTATTATGGAGACTGCTTAAGTGTTCCGATTCATACCTTTCTTTATATGGGACATCTCTGAGCAAGGATTTCATAAAGTGGACGCCTACTATTGCCATTCGCACAGCCTCTCCAAATGTCTTAGGGTTGATCAAAAGGCTCTTGAATAAGAGCTTCCAATAATAGGGCCTCATATCACACTCATTCCTTATCCCTATGCGCCACATGCTCTTAAAAAGTGCCTTTATTCCTGAGATATCTATCTTTGAGACCGTCTTTTGATTATAGTTTTTCAAAAATCTGATGCACCTTTCATAATAGGCCTTTGGAGAATATACTGTCTCTAAGACCCGGTAATACCCATTTATAAGGATTGCCCTGTCCATCTTTGGGATAAAATTGAGAGAGCCATCTGTGTTATTCCCAGACCCCTCTATAAGGACCCTGCCTTGTTTTTTAAGACGTTTATAGAGCCTTGTATGTGGAATTACTGTAAGTAGCCCTACCATTGCCATGGTTATCCCGCTGGACTGAATAAAATCTATCTGTATATCAAAGATCTCAGGGGGGTCGCTATCAAAACCAATGATAAAGCCACCCATAACCTCCATGCCACTTTTCTGGATTGTTTTCACAGAATCTAATAGGTTCATTTTCATATTCTGGACCTTGCCCGCCTCTTTAAGGCTGTCTTTATTAGGTGATTCTATTCCGACAAAGACCTTATTAAACCCGGCATATGCCATCAGGTCCATCAGCTCTTGATCATCAGCAAGATTAAGAGATGCCTCTGTAAAGAAGTGGAAGGGCCTGTTATGTGCGTCCATCCACTTACCCAATTCACGTAACATTTCTTTTACTTTTGGCTTTATCCCGATGAAGTTGTCATCCACCACAAAGACAGAACCACGCCACCCTCTTTGATAAAGATCGTCTATCTCCCTGATAAATTGAGAGGCAGACTTTGTCCTCTGTCTCCTTCCATTCAAGAAAGCGATATCGCAAAATTCACAATCAAAGGGACATCCCCTTGAACACTGTACAAGCATGGAATCATAATCCTTAAGGTTGATGAGGTCCCACGCCGGCACAGGCACAAGCGAAAGGTCCGGTTTTTCGTCCGACGTATAGATGTGTGCTGCCCTTGCCTTTGCAAGATCCTCTAAAAACATGGGAAATGTAATCTCACCTTCATTTAATACCAGGTGATCAACTTGACTAAAATCCTGCCCCGATGTAGTAAAGTATGGCCCGCCAGCCACGATCTTTAAACCAGATGCCTTACACCTATTTATAACCTCTATTGTAGACTGCTTCTGTACAAGCATGGCGCTGATAAATGCATAATCGGCCCACCTCAGGTCTTCATCATCTAAGGATCTTACATTCATATCTACGACCCTCTTGTCCCATGTATCAGGTGCCATGGCCGCTATGGTAAGAAGGCCAAGTGGAGGAAAAGCCGCTTTCTTTGACACATATCTTAGCGCATGCCTGAAGCTCCAAAATGTGTCTGGTATCTCTGGATAGATAAACAACGCCTTCATAATTCTATATTCCAACCTTTCATTTAAAAATTCTAGGGATTAACATTTAAAGAAAATACCACATATTTAAGAAACAAAGTGCAAAACTATTGAAAAGCAAATGTAAATGTTATGTAAATATGCCCTCTTATCCGAGGTTAGATTAATGTAATTACAACTTCCCTTTGAGAGCGAGGCCCATCAAACTCGCAGAAAAAGATATTCTGCCATGTGCTCAACAAAAGCCTTCCATCTTTTACAGGTATAACTTCAGATGGCCCTACAATACCTGCCTTTATGTGGGCATCTCCATTCCCGTCAACACTATCATGAATCCACACACCCCCTGGGACCATATTGCGAAGACAGGTGAGCACATCTGTCTGTATATTGGGATCCCAGTTTTCCTGAACCATAATGGCAGCAGTTGCACCCCTTGCATAAAGGGCGCACAACATATGGGTTCCCCCATATTCAGAGGCAACAGCCCTAACCTTTTCCGTGATATCGATAAGCTGCTCTCTATTGGTGGTCTTAAATGTGATAATAGTCTGATAAGCCATAGCTTCGCTAATAATTCATACACCCCTTTGTGATCGGGATCAAGATTTGTCTTTGCTTTAAATTTATATATGTACTAACCTAAAGGGTTATTATGACACTTACCATGTTTTTTATCTCTGCCATACTGATCAGTCTCTCAGGGGTCATGGCACCTGGCCCTATAACAGCAGCCACAATAGCCCACGGCAGCAAGAACCCCAACGCAGGGATACAGATAGCCATAGGTCACGGTATTGTAGAGTTCCCTCTGATGTTCATCATCTTCTTAGGGTTTGGGGATATAATCAAGAGGCCACTGATCGGTATGGTTATAGCCCTGGCAGGAGGGGCATTCCTGATACAGATGGGATGGGGTATGCTAAGGGCATTCAAACACACTCATATAAAAATCAAAGACCCTTCACACTCCCCCCTTATGGCCGGAATCATCCTCAGCATCGGCAACCCATACTTCCTTGTGTGGTGGGCTACTGTGGGGGCTACCCTGATTATCAATGCCATAAAATTCAGCCTCATTATACTAATAGCATTTGCCATTGTCCATTGGCTCACAGATCTTATATGGTACTGTATCCTTTCATTTACTACATACAAGGCCGGAAATATCTGGGGGGATAAATTTTCTCAATGGGTCAACCTTATTTGCGGTATAGTTCTATTGTTTTTTGGTGGTATGTTCATATATTCAGCCCTTCAGACACTTGCCATGATCTCCTAATAAACAATCATGTACGCCTTTGGCGGACGGAGCGGATGGAAACGGCAAAATATATATGTTACCCCCCTAACTCGGCTAAATCCTGAGGGAATCGTGAAGCTTATTTTCTTTGCCTTATCATTACTTCAAGATTACTAATGATTTATAAAAAGATTTGGACCTTACGTCCCCATATTCACTGTTCACTATTTACAGGTTGTTGCCCAAATCCTTTTAGGACACAAAAGTGGGCTTCTTTACTGCTGAGTGGGGGCAAAAATCTGTTAGGGCATTTTAGTTGGTTTGCCTCCTGCACATTACCTGGGAAAGGCACTGGGATCTTCAAGACCGTTAGAAACAGACTCCCATAGGATGGCCTTTAATGATACCA
>CAZVAH010000185.1:0-4498 GCA_964625035.1 uncultured Bacteriovoracaceae bacterium
CGGGACGTGGCGCAGTCTGGTAGCGCACCTGAATGGGGTTCAGGGGGTCGGAGGTTCAAATCCTCTCGTCCCGACCAATGATTTCAATAAGTTATACCTACCTACCTACCTACCTACCTACCTTACCTGATGTATTATCAAGAATCTTTATCTTGATATTATTTTTTAACATCTCAGCAATGTGCCTGAGAGTCACAGACTTTGATATCTCTGTGTCGTACAGGATACGGTTTTTGTATTTCTTTATGATTCTCACATGCGCTCCGTCAATCCTTGATTGCTTCCTATGATAATATTTGTGCATCGCACAAGTCAAGCCCTATTATCTAGAAAATAATATCTATTAGTTACAGGGGAGTATACGCCTGGGCTTGCAAATTGTGTTTTTGTGTCAGTGGTATGTGTTTTATCCTAACAAAAACAGGGCAGGTAGCCGATCACATATATTGACAGGTAGCAACTATCTGTGGGATAAAGCTGGATTTAATACTTAAGCAGGGATCTTTATAAGGTGAATCATGCGAGAAAGGCTATCTAAATCACGAGCTATAGTTGTTGGTTTGGCTGTATTTATTGTGTTTCTCATTATATTTTATGGGATAGGGAATAATGATTCTAATAATGAGACAGGAGAAAACCAGAATGTAGCTCCCTTTATTGAGCGAGACATATTAAGGAAGATTACACCGGAGATAATTGATAAATATTCTCTTACTATAGATTGGGAGCTTCAAAAATATATCGCCAATATCGTAAGGTTATACAGGGTAAACTTTGCAGCAGTAAGTGTGATAGATTCTTCTACAGGAGATATTTTGGCGTTATATGGTAAAAATGCCGAGATGGATCTGCTAGAGGCTGATACACTTGCCTTGGATACATATCTCGCAGCAAGCGTATTCAAGATCATAACAGCACTTGCTGCTATAGAATATGGCGGCATGACCCCTGATACGACCATTACATTTAATGGTAAGGCTCATACCCTATATAAGTATCAATTAAATCATAAAAATAGTCGCTGGACGAGAAATATTACTCTAGCAAATGCCTTTGCCCTTTCAAACAACATCGTTTTTGGAAAGATTGGGACATCTTATATAGGAGAAAGACCTATACTACTCACTGCCATGAAAATGGGATTTTGGCAATCTCCTCTTAAAGAATGCGACTGCAGACCAAGTACTCTCCTCATTCCGCAGAGTGAATATAATATTGCAGAGATGGCGAGCGGCTTTAACCGTTATACATACATATCTCCGGTACATGCAGCCCAGATAGTAACAGCTATAGTGAATGCAGGTACTATGGTAAGGCCCAGGATCATAAAGGATAGAGTTATAGAGACCAGGCAGGTTATTGATCCAAAGACCGCTATGTCCCTTCAGTATATGATGAGAAGGACCATTCGAAATGGTACGGTTTCACATGCATTCAGGGGCTATAAAAGTGATCACATCTTGAAACACCTTAGTCTAGGCGCGAAAAGTGGCACAATAGATGGGAGGGATCCTGATGGGAGGCGCAATTGGTTTGTTGGCTATGCCAAGAATTCCGTACCAGATAGGGGAATAGCTATAGCATGCCTTATTATAAGAGATGACTATTATCTAATAGAGGCTGAAGGCCTTGCAAGAAAGATTATAAGGTATTATTTTTCTTCACATTTATCAGCGGCAAAGGGCTCAGAGAAATAGGGCTAAATCTTGACACATGAACATTTTTTATGATAGCTAAAATTTAAAAATACGGGACGTGGCGCAGTCTGGTAGCGCACCTGAATGGGGTTCAGGGGGTCGGAGGTTCAAATCCTCTCGTCCCGACCAATGATTTCAATAACTTACACCTACCTACCTACCTACCTACCTTTACCTTACTCTCTCCGATTGTATAGTTGCTCTCTTGTTTATGTGGGGTAACTAAGATTTAATTATAGAGTTTGCTAAGAGTGGCACTGTCATCTGATAATCGTGATGAACAAATTCCACCCTCCACAAAAAAGTTTAGATATCTAATAGGCGTTTATGAGAGTTGCGGAGCGCATTCTCATAAACGTCGAGATGAATTTAACCGCGGATTATTGTTAAATGGCAAGGTATAGGAGATTTTGGGATGACTGAAAAGGTAACAATGGGATCAAAGGGGATATACTAAGGGCAAAAGGTGATGTCAAAAAGGGGATTAGTGAAAAGTGTACTGTAATATATAACTAAGGCCTTTTTACAGAGGCATGATATAGGTGTTACCTCACTATCTCTATTCAAATAAAGAAAGATATAGTAAAGGAATATGAGACCTGACGTTTTAATAAAGTGAAATAAACTCCCGTAAAAAGTCTGGATTGAAAAGATAATCATGTTTATGCTATTCAATACCGAACTTGATAAGGGGGGTGATCTGTGAAAAAGGACACCATTAATATGGAGAATATAGTAGGTATGCTGGGCAAAGGGACTGAATTTGATGGCAAGCTCATTTTTGAAGGCACAGTCCGTATTGACGGCAAGTTTAAGGGAGAAGTGTTTACTAAGGGGGTGCTTGTTATAGGTGAAAGCGCTACAATGCATGCTGAGGTAGAAGCAGATACCATTATAATAAGTGGTGAGGTCCACGGAAACCTGATGGCATCAAACCGTATAGAGATTCGTTCTCCTGGGAAACTCTATGGTAATATCAAAACAGCCACACTGATAGTAGAGGAAGGTGTCATGTTTGAAGGAAGCTGCCAGATGAGTGAAAAAGAAAAAAAGGTCGCCATAGCACCTGCCACTTAATAAACATATTGACAGTGCATAGAGGTAATGATAAAAAATGAGTGATTCGCCATTCAGTAAGAGGCCCAGGAGGGGCCTTTTTAGCAGTGGTAATAGGCGTAGAGATATAAAGGTAATTGAGGAACTAGCTATTGTCACGCAAGTAGGCCTTACTATGGCAGCCTCAATAGGGTTGTGTTTTTGGATAGGATACAAGCTGGACGGGTGGCTAGGTGCGCATGGATTTATATTGGTTATATTTATACTAATAGGGATATTTGGCGGTGGATGGACAGTATATAGGCAGATACAGAAGCTGGGGAGCCCAAAGAAAAATAATGAAGGCGGTTGATCTTGTAAGGCCTACCTTTATACATGTGGTTCCTATTGCTGTATTAGGCTCTGTATTATTCTTTATTTTTGGATATACGGATATCTCCCTTGGTATTATCATAGGTGTTGCAGGCTCTTTGATGAATACCTTGATGATGGCTCATTCTACGCTTGTGGGGCTAAAACCTGTTCGGACCTTTATACTGCGTTTTGCGACCCTGGGGGGCATCCTTGCCTTGAGTATCTTGATTTCTATGTCCGCCTTTTTTGCCGCTGCCGCAGGCTTTTTCTTTGCGCATGTTGTGTTCATTATAGACCAGATTAAAGCGAGAGATTGTGAATAAATGGAAGAGATAGGAAGCGTTTCTCAATGGATACTTAATATAGCAGGTTATCAAGCGGTCTTAAATAAAGAGACCCTTATCATGACGTGGATAGTCATGGCCTTTTGGGTCTTATTCGCTCTTCTCGCTACAAGGACCACAAAGCTGGTACCCAATCCGCTTCAGAGTGCTGCAGAGCTATTGGTTGGTACATGGGATGATCTGGTAAAAGACAGTTTAGATCTTACCGATAGGAGTTATTTTCCTTTTATATGTACGATCTTTTTACTCTTTTGGATATCAGATATGCTGGGTGTTATCCCCTTTTTGTCTGAGCCAACAAAGGATATCAATACTACCTTAAGTTTAGGTGTTCTGGGTTTTTTTGTTGCACATTATTCAGGGATAAAATTTAAAGGATTTAAGAGATATATTAAGGACTACTTTGAGCCTATATTTTTTATGATGCCTCTGAATATAATAGGAGAACTGGCAAGGGTGATCTCTATCTCTTTCCGTCTGTTTGGGAATATGATGGGTGGGTCTATTATTATATTAGTGGTAAGTTATCTTATCTATTCTTTAGTTTTACCCCCCCTCTTGTATGCATTTTTTGGTCTGTTTATTGGTACTATTCAGGCGTTTGTCTTTACCATGTTGTCGTTAGTGTATATATCTGTGCAGATAAAGTAGGAAAGTGGAAGGCTTATGGATGTAGAGGTTATTGTAAAGATAGGGCAGTATACTGGTGCTGGGGTCTGTATGGGCCTTGGTGCAATAGGTGCTGCTATGGGTGAAGGTCTAACCGGAGGCTGGGCAAACCGATCTATATCCAGGCGGTCTGAGATGGCACCTTCATTTACAAGAAATATGCTGGTTGCACAGGCCGTTGCAGAGACGTCAGCCATATTTGCATTGATGGTTACTGTTTTATTAATATTCGTTGATGTATCAGGCAATGGTATATGTGCTTGGGCTGCCGCTTTAGGTGCAGGTCTTTCTATGGGACTTGGGGCTTTTGGCTCCGGTATTGGGGCAGGTTATTCAGGTTCAGAGGCAATATGGGGGACATCCAGGCAACCTGCAATT
>CAZVAH010000186.1:0-2231 GCA_964625035.1 uncultured Bacteriovoracaceae bacterium
GACCCTGTCTTTGATCAGTTTAATGGAGATGTTTGAGAGGATCTCGCGGCATTCTTTATCATCTTTGATATTGCCCCCCTTTAAATCTATCGCAAGCGCAGCCCCTCGATACAGCGCGCCTGTATCAAGATAGCTAAAACCTAGCTCTTTGGCTATTGCCTTTGCTATGGTAGATTTTCCGGTGCCAGATGGGCCATCTATTGTGATGATCTTATTTTTCAACCAAGCCTCTCCATGGCATCAAAGAACCCAGGATATGATATATCCACACATCCTCGATTATCGAGCCATATACTTATATCTGCTATCTTGCCAAGTATATAGAATGCCATGGCTATTCTGTGATCACCGAATGTCTCTATAGCCCCGGAAGATAATTTCAATGGCCCATCTATAATCATGCCATCTCCCATCTCCTCTACCTTGGCTCCCAAAGCGGCAAATCCCTTCACCATAGCTGATATCCTGTCTGTCTCCTTTACTCTGAGTTCTTTTGCATCCTTTATCATGGTCCTCCCTGTGGCGAGGGCAGCTGCTACAGCAAGGATAGGGATCTCATCTATGAGGTGGGGAATCTCAGGGCTTTCTATGGTGGTTGATGTGAGGTCACGACCCTTTATAAGGACATTGCCAATCTTTTCTCCTGTGATATCCCTGGAATCCTCTATAGATATATCTGCCCCCATTCTTTTTAATACATCGATAAAGCCTGTCCTTGTTGGGTTTACACACACATCTTTAATCAATAATTCCGAACCCTTAGTTGCTGCAGCCCATACAGCAGGAAATGTGGCTGAAGAAGGATCTCCCGGGACTACCACATCTCTTGCTTTCAAGGTTTGCCCACCAGATATAGCAACCCTTGTTTCCATTATATCTATCTTTGCTCCGAAAAACTTGAGCATCCTTTCTGTGTGATCACGACTCTTTATGGGTTCTCTCACCTCGGTTGCCCCCACCCCTTTACTCCCAGCTAAAAGTATGGCGGATTTTACCTGTGCAGATGCGATCTTCATTTTATAAGATATACCCCGTAATTTGGCCCCTCTTATTGCCATGGGTAAATATCTTTTTTTTCTGGCCATGAAATTTGCCCCCATCTGCTCTAAGGGCTTGATAACCCTTTCCATAGGCCTTTTTATCAGGGAGCCATCACCAGTGATTATGCTAACCCCATCTATACCTGCAGCTATACCGCTCAACAACCTTGCTGTAGTACCAGAGTTGCCTGCATCTATTATTGTACATGGCTCTTTAAGATGATCTCCATTGATCAAATATATATCACCATCCCTTTTTATTTGAGTGCCTAGCGCTACAAGGGCATTATTAGTACTCATAATATCTTTTGATTCCAGGATACCCTTTATAGATGTTGTGCCCTTGGCTAGTGCACCTATTATAAGGGATCTGTGTGAGATGGATTTATCTCCTGGGGGGGTTATTTCACCCTTTATACTCATACAACGATCTCCTTATATTGCTATACCCCCGTAAGGCTTCTTCAAGTTCACCTGCCTGTCCCTTCCTTATGTAGGATTTTACCTTGGTGAGCTCCTTTATATAATCATCTATTAGAGGCAGTATATTATATCTGTTTACCATAAAGATATCTCTCCACATTATTGGATCAGAACCTGCAATCCTGGAGAAATCCTTAAAGCCTTTACCTATAAGAGATGCATGAATATTCTCCTCGTTTACTAGATGCATGAATACAAAACTTAAAAGGTGAGGGAAGTGACTTATCCTTGACATGATCTCATCATGCTCTTCTGGTTCCATAAATATAGGCCTTGCTCCGCATATTTCCCAAACCTTTTCTACCTTTTTGATACAGGATTGTTTAGATGTAGGGGTAGGGGTGATGATGCTCACCGTACCCTTAAACAGGTCCATATCACTTAATGTATATCCGGATGTCTCTTTGCCTGCCATAGGATGAGACCCAATGAACCAGGGCCACAGCGGGTTTACACTTCTAACGATTTCAGCCTTTGTTGAGCCTGTGTCAGTGAGTACAGTGCCTTTATCCATATGTGGTAATAATTTTTGTACGACCTCCACAACAGTGCCTACAGGTAACGCAACGACTACCATCTCACATCCGCTTACAAGGGATAGGTCATCACCTCCCTGAATTATAACCCCATCATCAAGGGCATGGTTTACAACGGATCTATCCTTGTCTATGCCTATAATGGTGGCACTACCTTTAAGCGCCTTTGCCA
>CAZVAH010000186.1:2241-4473 GCA_964625035.1 uncultured Bacteriovoracaceae bacterium
TTATTTTTTAAGGATCTCTTTTAATGCAGTTATAAAAGAGGTGTTTTCATGAGAAAGACCCACACTTACCCTTATATATTCATCTAGGCCGTAACTTGCCATGTTTCGGACAATTATGCCTTTTTTCAGCAATGATTCATATATATCCCTAGCATTTTTACCTATCTTGACAAGGACAAAATTGGTTTGAGTTGGCACAAATTCGAGCCCTAATTCCTCAAATCGGGCACATAGATAATCTAATTCCCTCCATGTGTGAGTAATCGTGTCTTGCAAGAATTTAGTGTCTTCTAAAGCTGCAATCCCTGCCTTTTGGGCAAGTGTATTTACATTAAATGGTGGCTTTATCCGCCAGATCGGATCCAATATAGATTCCATGGCAATCCCAAACCCAACCCTGAGTCCTGCAAGCCCATGTGATTTTGACAAGGTCATGAGTACAAAGATCTTAGCCTTGGTGTCTATAAGATTTACTCCACTTACAAAGTCATCTGCCCTGACAAAGGGAGTGTAAGCCTCATCTATTACTACTAGTATGTTATCAGGAATGATACTTATAAGCTTAGATAGCCTATCTTTATTAAGATACATACCAGTAGGGTTGTTGGGGTTGGCTATAAATAAGATTTTTGTCCGGTTCCCTATTGCATCTTTTATTGCACCTATGTCTGTATCTAGCCCCTGCATTGGGACATGTGTTACATGTGCACCACATGAAAGTGATGCTATCTCATAATAGCTAAACGTATATTGGGGTATGATTACCTCATCTCCTGGTTCAATATATACCTTACATATCAGCTCTATGATTTCATCAGACCCGTTTCCTGCGATTATCTGCTCTATTCCACAGTTGAAGGCCTGAGCAGCTGTTTTTCTTAGTTCATATGCGAGCGGATCAGGATACAGGTTCACCATATACCGATATTTCTTCATAGCCTCTAGCGCCATTGGGCTGGCCCCTAAGGGGTTTTCATTAGATGCCATCTTTATCGGATTTTTTATACCATAGGCCCTTGATATCTCCTCCTTGGATCTTCCAGGTACATATTGGGGTATCTTATAGATCCATGCTGGAATATTCTGTTTTTTCAACTAATTAACGCTCCTTCCGGATATGATCCTAATATTATTATATCCCTTGTACAACCCTTGAGTTTAGACACAGCTTCTATTACGGGTTTATCCTTGAGATTGCCTTGAATGTCTATAAAGAATATATATTCCCATGTGCCTTTTTTTGATGGTCTGGATTCTATCTTTGTGAGGTTTATAGATTGTCTAGCAAAAGATCCAATGGCCTTATAAAGGGCACCAGGTACGTTGTCGATGGCGATAATAAAAGATGTCTTATCCCGACCACTGGGTGATGCCATGTGTTTTGAAATAACCCAAAATCGTGTGATGTTATCCGGGTGGTCATTTATGTTTGCTGCTATTATATCAAGCCCATATATGGTAGCGGCATGTGCTGAGGCTATAGCAGCAGATGATTGATACCTGCATGCAGCCAGTGCTGCATCTGATGTGCTAGGTGTCTCTATTATCTTTACATTGGGGAGATTTATCTTTAACCAGTGCCTGCATTGGGCAATGGCCTGTGCATGGGAGAAGACTTTGCGGATCTTACCAAGAGGGTATTTAGATAAGAGGGTATGCTGTATGGATAGCATAATCTCTTTAGAAATATAGAGGGAAGATGATGCCATAAGATCAAGGGTTTGGGTCACCATACCCTCTGTAGAATTTTCTACTGGCACGATACCTAAGTCTGCCCTGGAAGATATAACCTCTTGAATTACATCTTCTATTGTGGGTAGAGCCATGAGGGTAGCGTCATACTTGAAGATCTTATCAGCTGCCTGATGGGTGTAGCTACCAATAGGACCTAGATAAGCAACCTTCTTTTTTTTCTGGAGCTTTCTAGAAATGCTGAATATAGAATTATATATGTCTTCTATCATATCAGGGCTAAGGGGGGGCTTTGCCATCTTTTTAAGGTTATCTGTAATCGCCTTTTCTCTTCCAGGATCGAAGATCTCTATGCTATGTTTGTGCTTGATCTGACCGATTTTAAGGGAAAGTTCGGTCCTTTGGCGTAAAAGGTCTACCAACCTTTTGTCTATAGCATCAAGCTGAGAGCGAATCTCTTCAATTCTCTTTTTCATTTAGCATCCTTTTATAGTCTACAATACAGATTCCTATAGATTACTATATTCCTTTCCTTATAAA
>CAZVAH010000187.1:0-631 GCA_964625035.1 uncultured Bacteriovoracaceae bacterium
CAATCAACCCTGAATCTCCCCTCACCTTATACCTGTAATATAAAGATTCTTTCTTTAGAGTAGATGCAGGACAAATCTCAAGTATCAATGGCTTAGCCTTAAGGGGACGTTGCATGGGCAGCACACATGCAATCTTATCTCTAACCAAGGGATAAAGAATATCCCGAATACCAAAAAAGGTCTGACGATACAGCCTGATATTATACGGACAGAGAGGTGCTTTCGCAACACCATCTGTAAACCTTTTGATCTCAAGCCCATTGGCAGCTTTATGGCAGTGACGATGAAAATCTTCTGGGCTCCTGTAATGATGGGGAAATCGCATTACAAATGTGACCCAGCTGTTGTCTTTAACTAATATCATTGGAAGCCCAAATGGAAAGTCAAACCCAAAGGCAGCAGATCCCTTGCCTTTTATAAATTCTCTTAAGTATCTAAATGCCTGGTCGCGATCTACTCCTACTACTGGTAAGCCGGCCAGCCTCCAACAATTTTCGATCAGTAGCCTATGGCCAGTAATTGCACCCTCTGATATCCAAATCTTTCTACCTGCATTCTTAGCTCCACTAAAATCTATCCCATAAACCTTTGCCTTATGACCGATATCCCTATCCACGGCATAGTCTAATAT
>CAZVAH010000187.1:641-4469 GCA_964625035.1 uncultured Bacteriovoracaceae bacterium
GCATATATCTAAGCGTCCGAAAGATTCGCTAGTGTCAGTTGATAGTTGTCCAAAAGTCCGTTGCAAAAAATCTTTGCCTTGACATCTGATAAACCCTGGCATATAGGACGCTGAAAAATTTGTTTAACAATGGTAAACAATTTATAACACTTTAATGTATCAGGGGTGATCATTGAATATAGGGGAAAAGATAAAAAATCTGAGGTTAGCCCAAGAGTTAACTCAAGAAGACCTTGCAAATAGAGCAGATCTCACAAAGGGATTTATATCGCTATTAGAAAGGGATTTGACATCTCCATCTTTGGAGACACTGGAATTGATACTCAATGCCCTAGATACATCCCTGGGCGATTTTTTTGCGGATACCGGCCCGGATATAGTGGTCTTCACCCCCGAAAAGAGGGTGATAATAAAGGATGAGGAGGGTGTATCAAAGGAAGTGCTTATTGCAGGGGCCCAGGACAGGGAAATGGATATCATGCTAATAAATTTGGAACCCGGGGCTGCCACTAAAAAAGAAGATGCACACTATGGGGATGAATCCGGTCTGGTCCTTTCAGGCAAGGTCTGGATCAATATAGGCAAGGAGACATTTAAGGCATCCAAAGGAGATGCCTTTTACTATACTTCAAACAAAAAACACTGGTTGGAGAATAAATCCAAAAGGGTGTCAAAGATCTTATGGATCTCGGCGCCGCCGAGTTTTTAAAAAGGGGGGTGTAAGATGGATGCATTGGGAATTCATGTCTTAGCAGAATATTACAGGTGTAATTCGGAAATCCTAAACAACAGAGAAAAGGTAGAGCAATATCTTAATGAAGCCGCCAAGGTTTCTGGTGCTACTATTGTAGCAACAGCCTTCCACAGGTTTAACCCACATGGGGTGAGTGGAGTTGTAGTAATAGCAGAAAGCCACCTAAGTATTCATACCTGGCCAGAATACGGATATGCGGCTGTTGATATATTTACCTGCGGCGAGAGCGTTGATCCATGGAAAGCCTATAAATATCTCAAGGAAAGACTTGAAAGCACTCACTCCTTCACTAAAGATATAAAGAGGGGACAATCAAGTATTATAGGGCAGAACATAAGGTATAAACCAGATACCTGCCCACGGCGGATGGGAGATACAAGATGATAATAAAGACACCCACAAAATACTTTTTGGTAAAAGGACACTCTGAGGGATTCACACACCTAAATGCCTTTGATGGGGCACTATTGGATGCGGGAATAGGCAATACCAATTTAGTAAAAATGAGCAGTATCTGCCCCCCACATGCTCAAGAGATCGCCCCGATTACACTCCCCCAGGGAGCGCTTATTCCTGTGGCTTATGCTTCCATCCACTCTTCCAACCCCGGGGAGATAATTGCGGCAGGGGTCGCTATAGCGCTACCTGAAGATGAGGATCATGCAGGCCTGATTATGGAATACGCTACCATATCTTCAAAAGAAGATGCAGAAAAGACTGCGATCCAGATGGCCCAGGAGGGGATGAAGATTCGAGGTAAAGCCATTAAGCAAATAAAGAGCCTGGCAGTAGAACATACAGTAAAAAGGTGTGGGGCTGTCTTTGCAGCCGTAGTCCTTTGGGATTAATAAAGGAAGATATAATGGAAAGGGACTGGTTTATAGAAGATTTTGAAGGGAAAGTGGGCGGATTATCCTTTAAGGTAGACGAGGTTATATATGAGGGAAAGAGTCAGTATCAAACTATAAAGATATTAAAGAACTCCTTTTTCGGAAACGTAATGCTCCTGGATGACATAGTCATGCTCACTGAAAAAGATGAGTTCTTCTACCATGAGATGCTTGTTCATATACCAATGATATGTGTGGATAACCCAAAAAATGTCCTTATCATTGGGGGTGGTGATGGCGGGTCTGTAAGAGAGGTACTCAAACACAAGGGTGTCGAGAGGGTAGTGCTTTGTGAGATAGATAATATGGTAATAGATGTGTCAAAGAGATATCTTCCTGCACTTAGCTCGTGCCTTGACGACAAAAGAGTGGATGTGGTCATAGCCGATGGGATCAAGTATATAAAAGAGAGAAAAGCTGAGTTTGATTGCATTTGTATAGACTCTACCGACCCTATAGGACCTGGGGAGGTGCTCTTTACGCAAGAATTTTACCGCACGGTAAAACTTGCCCTTAAACCTGGGGGATGTATGAGTGCCCAGACAGAATCACCTGCCTGGAGCCTTGAACAAGTAATCAAGATCAGAAGCAATATCAAAAAGGCATTTGGCAATGCACACGTGTATATAGCCCCTGTCCCCTGCTACCCATCAGGACTGTGGTCATTCGTTATTGCGTTTACATCTGATAAAGATCCAGCCAAAAATTTTGACGGATCAAGGGCCAGTAGAATAGCTTCTCTATGCAAATGGTACAATACAGATATGCATAAGGCTGCCTTTTGTCTGCCAAGGTTTATAAAGGAAGCCATTTAATGCCATATCTAACGGCAGGAAATACACTAGATGCGGGCAGAATCTGTATTTGTGGCGCACCCCTTGATTCTACCACGACCTTTCGCCCAGGGTCTCGATTCGGCCCTCAGGAGATCAGGGAGGCATCTAAGTCTCTGGAGATCTACTCTCCTATTCAGGATACTGACCTGAAAGATATAGAACTTACGGATATAGGTGATATGGAACTCCCATTTGGTGACCCAAGACCTGCACTGGACATAATAGAAAATTCTATAGAGAAGATAATCTCAGAACATAGAATCCCCTTAATGCTCGGTGGAGAACACCTTGTAAGCTTAGGTGCCCTAAAGGCTATGGCAAATAGATATCCTGGTCTTAGGGTGGTGGATCTGGATGCACATGCAGACTTAAGAGATCAATATATTGGCCAAGAACTCTCTCACTGCACGGTCATAAGACGAATTGCAGATATTATAGGTATTGATTCTATCAGACAGATCGGTATACGTTCAGGCTCGCGAGAGGAATATGCAATCTCTAAAGAACTCACGTCTTCTCCAAAAGATATTGCCCTGTGGGCCCTGGATGCTCCGTGTTATATTACTTGCGACTTGGATATCCTGGATCCTTCAGTCTTTCCTGGTACAGGCGCCCCTGAGCCCGGCGGATATTCATTCAACGAATTAATAGAGACACTCATTAAACTCATCTCCACCCTTAATGTTATAGGCATAGATGTAGTAGAACTTGCCCCTTTGCTGGACCCCAGCGGGATATCCTCTGTGGTAGCAGCCAAAGTTGTAAGGGAGTGCATCATAGCAATGGGGATTAAAAAATAGTCGGCAGTCAAAAGTCGAGAGTCAAAAAAAATTTAATAAACCATCATGCCTGCATAACATGCACATCCAAGCATGAAAATATGCTCGGGCTGAGAGAAATATCTATCCCTGAAAACTGACCGCTGTTTTCATATAAATTTAACTTTATCTGATATCAAACGATAAATATCTTAAGTTTTTAGATATTAATAACGATCTACCCAAGATGGGAGAAGAAATTTATGTGGGGAATACTGCCAAAAGATGATCCAAAACAGGCATTAAGAATACGTCGCTTCCTAATGGCAGCGGCTTCCTATATTATGTGGATGGGATTGCATGCCTACTGCTATTATCAGGGTCTGGTTCGCACATCCCTGGCTACTATCTCCTTGGCTTTCTGTCTCGTCGTCCTCATGAATGTTGCCTTTTATATTATATTCCGTACTGGGGTAAATAAACACTTCAAGGATGCCAGCCTCACTATGCCGCAGATGATAGCCGCTACCTTCTGGATTATGGTCATCGCCTACTATACTGTCAACGAGGCCAGGGGAATAGGCCTGTCA
>CAZVAH010000188.1:0-2455 GCA_964625035.1 uncultured Bacteriovoracaceae bacterium
GATTTAGAGTTTAGTATTTATAATCCCCCCTGTAGGACATATTTCCCTTAAGCGGGCCGATGAGGGCATCGGCCCCTACAAAACTTTGTGCCTATTTTCATATAAAACTTAATCAAAATAAGCAGGTAAAAGCTCAGGGGCATACTCTTCAACCATATCCCGGGTTATCCGGCCCTTAGCCGCTATATCCCCATAGAGCTTGCCACTGTCACGCATGTGCCTATCTCCTGTCTTATGATCAAAGTCCACTAACCCAAAACGCAAGGCCCAGCCTTCGGCCCATTCAAAGTTGTCTGTTAATGACCAGTGGTAATAACCACGAATATCCATGCCATCTTTCAGCGCTTTAGCCACCTGCTTTAAATGGGTAAGCAGAAAGCCCGGCCTCCTGGAATCATCTGCATCTGGCAGGCCATTTTCCGTAATGTATATGGGTTTGCCTAGAGCAGAGACGATCTTTAATGTCCTGTAAAGGCCTTCCGGGTATATCTCACCGTATGGATGATTGTCCCTTATAAAGTCACTTACCTGGGCGCCGGGTGTACAGTTAAAAATACTATCAAACATCACCTTGGGGGAACCAAGCTTAGAGCGCACCCTCCACCTGGTATAATAATTAAGCCCGATAAAATCAGTAGATCCCTTAAGCCTCTTTATTCCTTCCCTGTGCCATGGAAAGAAGAACGGGAGCTTACCTGACCTGAACGGCTCCAGGCCAATGGAGTTAAAATACTTATCAAGGTTTCCAGATGTAAATTTATCCCACAGGGAGTCTTCATCCCATGGATCAAACAGCTGATAGTTCTTTACAATGCCTACCTGTGCATTAGGGTTGTCTCTTTTGATGATCTCATATGCTGCCATATGGGCATCCAGCAGGTTGAACAGGCAGCTAAAACACGAGACCAGGCTGAACCTTCCGGGAGGAAAATTGCACATGATATAGGTTTCTACAGCATACACCTCTGGTTCATTGATCGTGCACCACAAGGTAATGTCTTTACCTAGCCTCTCGATGACAAAGGAGACATACCTCTCAAAATATCTTATGGAATCTTTATTTGTCCATGCGCCCTTGTCCTCAAACCACACAGGATTTGTAAAGTGGTGAAGGGTGACCATTGGCTCAATGCCTTTATCCTTGAGGGAACATACCATCTCCTTGTACCTGTTGATTGCCCCTTCATCAAATCTCCCCTCTTCCGGTTCTATCCTGCTCCATTCAATGGACATGCGATGTGTATTGTTATTCATCTGTTTCATAAACGAGATATCTTCATCCATTGATCTCCACCACCCGCACGCATAACCGCTCTTGTCTGAATGCCATATCTTCCCGGGGACATGCTCCCACTGCCACCAGTTATTATTGGTATTTTCCCCCTCCACCTGATGGGACGATGTTGCACAACCCCAGAGAAAAGACTTTGGGAAATCCATACTGATGTGACCTTTCATGTTTACCCCCTCATAAAACAGTATTAAGTTTGATTATCTCCTCGCCTTCATATCTCCAATATTAAGACACCATACGGCGGGATATCAAGGCCTTTTGTATTCAGAGACTCAGCCTTAACCTGTGGTTCAGATAGAATAATCCTGGCCTTACTGACATCTGCCTGATCAAGTGTAAGATGCCTTTCCTTTCCTGTAAAGTTCAGCGCCACAAAAAGACACTGATCAGCACTCTCCCTGAAGAAGGAGAATACACCTTTAGGAGAATCCAAGCTCTCTTTATAGGCCCCTTGCCTTAAGGCACTATTTTTCTTTCTTATCCAAATAAGCCTTCTGTAAAAATTAAGAATGAAATCCGGATCCTTGTCCTGAATGTCCACGTTGATCTTTTCATAATCGGGATGAACCCTGATCCATGGTTCGCCAGTTGTAAACCCTGCATTCATACCCCCATTCCACTGCATGGGTGTCCTCACCCCGTCGCGTCCCGGATGAAGAGGCCAGTATCTCTTGCCTAAAGGATCCAGGAGTTCGGACCTCTTTGGCCAGAGATTTCTCATCCCTATCTCTTCGCCATAATAAAGAAACGGGGTTCCTCTAAGTGTAAGGAGCATTGCTGCCAAGACCTTTGCCCTGGGGATAGTCCATTTTCCCTTGGCATAACGACTGATATGACGTATTTCGTCATGATTGGACAGCACATAGGTAGGCCAACCCCTTCCTCTTAAAGCCTCTTCCCATGCCCTCACTTCATCTTTGAATCTCTCTGCGCTAAACCTTGAATACATGAAAGAAAAGTCAAAGGTTGAATGGAGACCATCCCCGTTCTCTCCCAGGTAAGGGATTGCCTTCTTTGAGCCTGCTGAATAATCAAGTTGTTCAAGTGCGACCTCTCCTATAAGTACCCTGTCTTTATAGCGGTCAGTGAGCCTTCTCATGGCCTTTGCAACATCAACTGCCTCTGGTTGATCCTTGTCGTATAGATGGCGCTGCATATCAT
>CAZVAH010000188.1:2465-3905 GCA_964625035.1 uncultured Bacteriovoracaceae bacterium
GTTCAGGTCTGGTTGTTCAAGAACACTGCTATGATAGTAATACTCCTTTGTCTTTACGTCCCATTCCCATGCCCCGCCGCCAAAGACACCTAACCAGTTATTGGGATACTTTCTTCCTTTTGGTCTTGGCCGCCATATGTACCAATCTCGCTTTGGATTATGCCTACTTGAACGCGACTCAAGAAACCATGGATGCAGGTGAGATGTATGATTCGGCACCATATCCATTATAATCCTGATCCCTCTTTTATGTGCCTGTTTTAAAAGCCTGTCGAAACCCTCCATGGTGCCATATTGAGGGTCTACACCACGATAGTCCATCACGTCGTACCCAAAGTCATACTGGGGAGATGGATAAAACGGGTTGATCCATATCGCATCAATACCTAAAGAGTTCTCTGTCCCGTCATTTAGATAATCCAACCTTTCGGTGATACCATCCAGATCACCTATGCCATCTCCATTCGTGTCTAAAAAACTCCTGGGATAAATCTGATACACCACCGCATCTTCAAACCACTTGGGAGCCATCTTTCCCTCCTAATATAGAAGATATACTCTCATTTATAGGCCCATATCCTTTCTAAAGATATCCGCCACCTTCAGGTCAATCGGCGTGTAATTCACCCCCTTGGAAATGATGTCAAGAAGCCTCGAATAGACCTTTGCGGCACCGCGGCCGGCATAGAAGCCTTCTATACCTTTTTCCTCATGCTCTTCCATGACCCTCTTGGCCAGGGCATAGTAGAAATTGATCGCATTTATTGATTGAATATATGCCTTCAAGGGGTCATCCTTCTGGGGGAAGATATCGGGCTCATGTATGCCACCGTTATTATCCCATCCGTATTTAAGCTGCACAAATGTTGCCTCCAGGGCATCAAAGAAATGCAGAGACCCAAAGATCCGATCGTTATCTATCCTCCCCTCACAGTCATTTTCGTGCCTGAGAAAAAGCCTGTCTGCCCTGATGCATTTGGCTACAGCCTCTGAAACCTTTCTTGTAGAGAGATAAACGTGCGCATCCTCAATATTCACCCCCATCTTGCCCCTGTATGGCGCAAACACAGTCTCGATCTCTTTGTCTTCAACATCTTTTTTCAAACGTTCCCGTATAAGATTCTCCACCTCCTCACACATCATGAGCGCCTCTTCAGCGGTCTTGATTACTGACTGTTCAGGGGCATCATATGGCTTGAATTCAATGGCAATGCCTGTCTTCCCGCCTACAGACATAAGGATATCTGCGTAAGCCTGCCTTGTCCACTCCCATTGAGCAACAGAATCATAGAGAAAATAGCCATCAAAGCCGTCTCTGCCAGCCCAGTCGGTCTGGAACAAGGTGCCGTACTTGGCCCCAAGGGCCTGGGCACGCTTGTTTAGCTCTAACGCCAACCCCCGAACCTTAGGATCAGAGGCAGCAGGCCCGCTATATTTGAA
>CAZVAH010000188.1:3915-4392 GCA_964625035.1 uncultured Bacteriovoracaceae bacterium
ATATTTGAATGTTGGATGGGAGAATGTGTTGGCAGCAATGGAGGTAATTGAAAGACCCCTGTCGGTTAGAAGTTGAATTATAATATCCTCGTACCCATCTGAAAACTCGCCAGGGTAATGAAATGATACGCCCTTTACCCCTATCCGATAAAGGAACTCTATTGCAGCCCACAACGGTATATTCAAATCCGTCTGGACCGGCGAGAATCTATCTCCTAAATGACTGGTTAAGTACCATACCCCGGCAGAGAAATGCAGATCAGATGTGGCCTTTATTGCATCTTCATAGATCTCGCCTTTGGGTATGTATTTTACTTCTAAATTGTTCTCTCTAAGATAAGAATTGATATCCATAACCTCCCCTTTCTTAAAGCAATCCTCTTATAAGAGGTAAAAAGTGAAGCTAATTTTCTTTGCCTCTCGATTACTTCAAGATTACTCATGATTCATTTTCCTGCTAACTATTTTCATATAAAT
>CAZVAH010000189.1:0-4388 GCA_964625035.1 uncultured Bacteriovoracaceae bacterium
GTTCAGGCCCGGGGTGGATGCGTTGCGACTCGATATCATGACCGGGATGTTATCCCGTATCACCATAATCGGGGTGCTCGGCTACGAGAGGGACGGCTGTATCACCTGGGACCGCTCTGCAGGCCTTTTCAGAGGAAGCATCAATTGGCAGGGTTTTGACTGGTCCATTTTGGGAGGCAAGGCCGATGGCCGGCATCTGACAGGCCTGGCCTTTAGCGGAGAGGCCATGGGGCAAGGCGTGCGCATGGAAGGCAACATGTCTTTCCCGACCGAGCAGGGTAAAGACAGGTATCTGCAGCTCTCATTGGGCCTCGATCACCGCTGGGAAAATTCTCTTCACCTCATTATGGAATATTACTACCACGGCAACGGCAAGACCGAGCCAATGTGCTATCTGGGGCAGATAACGCAGGAGACCTACCTGACTGATCCTTTTCTCGGCAAACACTACCTGGGCATGACGCTTAAGGGTGATGCCACAGCGCTGATTACTCTACAAGGCACCGCTCTTATCAACCTGAAGGATCCATCGTACTACCTGAGCCCTGCCCTGGTGTACAGCGCAGGAGACGAGGTGGAGTTTATAGCCGGCATGGGCATCCCGGTAGGGCGCAAACCTGGCATTTTATACACTGCCCCCATGCTCCCTGATATTCGTTCCGAGTACGGTTCTTACCCTGTTACCATTTACCTGCAGGGCAGATTTTATTTCTAGGGGTCCCCCCACCTTCCCTTACCCCCTTCTTTCTATGCCTTCCCAGTATTTATCTTCTAACTCTCTCTTGAGCAATTTACCATCCATACGCCTTGGTAACTCCTCAATAAATTCAACAACCTTTGGCAGCCTGATCCCATGAAGCCCATTTTTTTTACAGTGTTCTATTATCTCATCTGTGCTTGATTGTTCCCCTTTCCTAAGCTGAACAATTGCGGCAGGCACCTCCCCTAAATCTGCATCTGGATGCCTGATTACAGTCACATCAAAGACCTTTGGATTTTTTGTGATTACCGCCTCAATCTCATTCGGAAAGATATTTACTCCGCCGCTTATTATCATCTCTTTTTCTCTGCCGGTCAGGTATAAAAATCCATCTTCATCCAGATACCCGAGCAGGCCATCGTCGAACCAGCTTACACTATCTATTATGTTGAATGCACTTTCAAGCTTTTCCGGTGTGCCAACATATTTGAGACTGACTGTGGTAACGGTTCTACTCAAGACCTTCCCCTCTTTTCCTGCCGGACACCACTGACCTGTCCCTCCGTCATAAATCTTAAGCTCGCCACACCTGATCTTTCCTACACTCGCATAGCGTTTTGGTTTTTTCTCATAATCTTCCGGAAGAAGTATGGTTACTATTGAAGTCTCAGCAGAACCATAATATTCCTTAAAGACGTTTTCTTTGCATCCTTGCTGAATGAAAAACTTGTTTATAGCTTGTTTTAACTCTGGCGAAGCTGGAGCAGCGGCACAAATCAAGGATTTCATAGAACTTAAATCGTATCTCGACTTTACCTCGTCCGGAAGATCCAGGATCCTTTCAAGCATCGTGGGTACGACAAACACCCAATTTATCCTTTCTTTCTCAACAACCTTCAAGAATTCCTCAGAATCAAACTCCTTCATGGGCACTCCAGTGCCGCCCAAAAGTAAGAAAGGCGCCCATGCAACAATCACTCCGGCATGATATAGAGGACCTGGGATCAAGCACCTCATGTTGTGCGTTATGGGATCATTTATCTTGGTCCCACCAAACCAGTATGGGAAGCTAAATTCCATTATGAAGAATCTAAGATAATCTGTAAATGGTACCCTTGGGGCATCAGCTATATTGCTGAAGGCATACCCGAACGCATCAAAATAGTTTACATTCTTTGGCACTCCTGTTGTCCCACCAGTATAGGGGTTTAGAGCAAGAATAAACTCCGTATCCGGCATCTGATCGGATGATTGAGAGATTAAATCCTCGTAGAGAATCATATCATCAGGGGCATGCTCTCCAACCACCACGAAATGTTCAACTGTCTTTAACCTATCTCTAATCGAAATCACATTATCTACAAATTCCTCATGTAATATCAGCACCTTTGGTGATGCCCTGTTTATCGATTCTGCCAATTCTTCGCCCTTTATATGCCAATTTAAAAATGGCATTGGACACCCTATTAGTGACCCTGCAAGTAATGCCTCAAAAAACTCATTCCCATTGTAAAGCAGTTCTGCAAACTTATCCTTTGGCCTTAATCCTAAGGATTTTAATCCGTTTGCCAACCTAAAGACCCTTATCTTAAGATCCTTATATGAAATCCGTTTATCTCCGGAGATTATTGCTTCCCTGTCTCCAAACACCTCCCACATTGATATCAAGAGGTTTGGCATAAGTTTGTCCAGTCTGAACTTAAAAAGGCTTGTGATACTACCTATAACCCCTGTCTTTCTCAATATATTAAACACAATGAAGATAGCATTTTTCTTTCCCCATTGTTTTATTATGGTCATGAAAAATCCACGGGTATGTTCTATTGATACTAATTGTGGCAGGGCCTTTAATACATTAATTAAACTTTTATCCTTCATTTAAGATACCTCCTTCACTGCTGATCTGAGGGATTGCCGTATTTTTCTTTTATCTGACTCCTCAAAACCTTTCCTACAGGATTTAAAGGCAGAGAATCGATAAAAACAACTGATTTGGGTCTCTTAAATCCTGTCATCTTGTCCCTGCACCAGTCTATTATCTCTTCTTGAGTTGCCTTTTCTCCATCCCTCAATTCTATTACAGCACGAACTGTATGCCCCCAGGTCTCATCAGGAACACCTATAATACACACATGGGCTACCTTTGGATGTGATTCTAATATCTCTTCCACCTCATGTGGATATACCTTTTCTCCACCGGTTGAGATGGTCTCCTTCATCCTATCAACAACGATAAGCTCTCCATCCTTGTCGATGTATCCAAGGTCACCGGAATGAAACCATCCTCCCTCCATCACTTCAGCGGTCTTTTCACTATCCTTGTAATATTCCTTCATTACTGTACCGCTGCGATAGAGTATCTCCCCAACCTCACCCTGGGGCATATCTTCACCATTTATGTCTACGATACGCATTTCAACCCCAACAAGAGGCCTCCCAACAGATCTGTCTTTCAGCCCATCTTCAGATGCGTCTATTCGCAATGTGGTATCAGGCGTCATTTCGGTCTGCCCAAACACATCAACGATTAAAGAGCTTGGGAATTTTTGTAAAATCCTTTTCTTCTGTTTGGCTGGATTGACCCCGGATCCTGTCATCGCAACCAAAACTGAGCTTCTATCATATCTATCTAATTCTTCGTAATCTAATATCCTTTTCCATTGCGTTGGGACAAACAGCGCCAACATGGGCCTTTCCTTCTCGATAATCTCCAATGCTTCTCTTGGATCAAAGCTGATACCAGTGCGCAGTATATATCGTGGGAGCCCTGACATGGGCCCGGTTATTAACACCTGATAATTTGCCATGTGGAACAACGGCATATTGAGAAACATTGAAAACCCACCAGTTATTCTATTAACTAGAGGCGCAAAAATGGTGCCATACACCTTTGGAAGTAAGACCGGTATTGACTCTGCCAGTAAGGAACGTATCTTCGGATAATAAAGGAGTCTATTGACAAACCCCTCAAGACCCGGGATTGGTGATAGTCTATCAATTATACGTCCAAAATTTGCCTTTGGATCTGCAGCTACTCGAGAAAGTAGATCGCCAAATATAGATTCTGTCAGGTTCCAGAAATTATTGTAGGTCAGCACAACTCCTTTAGGTAGCCCTGTAGTACCGCCTGTATAAGAAATAGTACACACATCATCTCCTGTAGTACATGGAGGTGGCTCAGTGGAAGGGGATTTAGCAATAAATTCTTCATAACTTAGCATATCTTTGGGAATCCCTTTCCCTTCACGCGTAAGGCAAATGTAATTTTTCACCTTTTTCAGATTCGGCCTGGCCTTGTTTACCTCCTCCGAAAACATGTCCTCAAATATAAACGCAGCTGAGTCGGACTGATTGGTTTGATACTCAATCTCTCTTGCCACAAATCTAAAGTTCATTGGGATTGGGACCGCACCAATCTTTTGCAACGCATAATTTGATTCTATAAACTCAGGGCAGTCGTGGAACATGATAATAACATGGTCATTCTTCTTGATACCTAAATCAGTAAGTGCATTGGCAAATCTGTTAACCTTGGTATTTAGATCCTTCCACCTGATTTTATTGTGCCCATAAGTGATGATTATACCATTTGGATTATACCTTGCCTGATCAGCCAGAAGTTCTCCGAAACTCTTCCTAGACATAATCTTGACCTCCTTAATTATTCAATCTTAAAAACCCTCATGTC
>CAZVAH010000190.1:0-4372 GCA_964625035.1 uncultured Bacteriovoracaceae bacterium
GCGAGAGAACCCCCATTCCGAGGAGATTTTCATCTTTGGTTGTGCCTGCCTTGCAGGCATGAGTGTTTATATGAAAACAGGCATAAAATTTTGTAGGGGCCTTTTGCCCTCATTGGCCCGCTTAAGGGAACGGGCCTGTAGGTAAATAGGCTGTAGTACCCAAAAACTAAATTTCCTTTAGCCTACAGCCTAAACAACCTGAATAGTTACTCATGAGTAATCTCAATTTAGATATAGTTAGAGATAAGATAACATACATTTTCATTCTTTCCGTCTTTGCCGGATAAGCATGAGTATCGTTAAGTGAAATCTCTTTAGGCCCGATATTGAGAACAACGGAGGTGAACTATGCCAAACGAAAAAGAAATTCGGATCTTCAGTGGTGCAGTAGCAGTTGTAACCGGCGCAGCTTCCGGTATCGGCCGCGCTCTGAGTGAAGAGTTGGCTGGAAGAGGGTGTGAAGTGATCCTTGCTGACCTGCAGGATGAGCTTGCCGGCAAGGTTGCCGAAGTCATACGGGAAAGGGGCGGTAAGGCAGAGGCTCTTAGGATCGATGTGAGAAATTTTGCTGAAGTTGAAGGGGTGGTGAAAGATACATTCAATCGGTGCGGCCGGCTGGATTATATATTTAATAATGCAGGAATCGGCGTCGCGGGTGACACCCACCTCCACATTGCCGAGTCCTGGCACAGAATTATCGGAATCAATATAAAGGGCGTTGCCAACGGCGTTCAGGCGGCCTATCCACTGATGCATGAACAGGGTTTCGGACATATTGTAAACACCGCATCCATGGCCGGGCTGATCTCCATTCCTTCCATGGCGGCATATACCGCCACCAAGCATGCGGTGGTGGGATTGTCAAAGAGTCTGCGTGTCGAGGCGGCCATAGCGGGTATTCGGGTGAGTGTCCTCTGCCCCGGAGTGATCAGGACCCCGATTCTTGAAGGTGGGAAACTGGGGATCATTCACGGGGTATCTGAAGATGAAATAAAAAAGGTATGGGATTTCCCCCTGTTCAAGCCTATGGAGCCCGATATCTTTGCCAGGAAGGTCATAGATGATGTCGCAAAGAACAGGCCCATCATTATCGTACCTCGCTGGTGGCATTATTTCTGGTGGCAGAGTCGCATTATCCCTTCATCAGTGCAGTTTGCCCTTGACAGGTTGGGTTACCTTTATCTCAAGGCTAAAACTACATCCAATAATTCATAGCAGGATACTATCTGTTCTCCTCTATTCGGGATGAACCTTTCGTCTCGCCAGGATCAGATGATCTCCTTAAGAGGTCTAACGTCTATCATGTCCAGGTTGTCGAAGCTAAGGGGATATTTGCCATCCTGTATACCTCGAATGATCTCTGTTACCTTGTCGTTTACAGGGGTAGGCACTCCGGCCTCTGCCGATTTGCGGGAGAGATAGCCGTTAAGGGTTTCCACCTCGCATGGCAGTCTCTTTTCCAGGTCCTGGAGCATGCTTGCCTTCAGATCACGGTGAGCGTTGAATATCATGCGCATAGCGCCTAAGGCGTCTTCTTCGCTCTTTTTGATGAGATTTAAAAGTAAGTAGGGGCTCACTCCCTGGATGGGCTCCATCTTTATGCCTATGGCTTGGGCCGTCTTCAGGGTTTCCACCATGATGGAACAGGCGGCGCATATACTTTTCTCGTTATCTAATACATCCCCATAGGTGCAGGCAAGCGCTGCGGACATACCGCTCATGGACACGTTGATCCAAAGCTTTGTCCAGCGGATCCCCATAAGGTTTGTGGTGATCTCAGTCTTAGCCATTTTAGCCAGGACATTTTTCACGACTTGTAGCCGTGGGGTCTCTGACCCATCCAGCTCGCCTATGTCATGGGTCATTGCATCCTTTTCGCTTGTAAGTTCGGATACACCCGGGCCCTGGAACGTGGCTCCCCAGCCCACCACGCCTCCGATGGTCCTCTCTTTTCCCACCACAGATGCCACCTTCTCCTCAGGGACACCATTTTGAAGTGTGATCACCGTGCTCTTATCGTTTATATAAGGCAGGATTTCAGACAGGGCCTTATCGTCGTAGGTAGTCTTTGTCAAATAGATGACAAGGTCGTAGATCCCTTCCATTTTATCCGGAGTTATAGCCTTTACCGGCACGGTGAGATCCATGTGACCAACAATCCTGGCCCCTTTTTCATTTAAGGCTTTCACATGCTCTTTATTGACGTCGACTAAGACGATATCTTCACCACCCTTGGTCACCAGGGCCCCTAAAATAGTGCCCAGAGAACCCGCTCCCACCAATGCAATCCTTTGACCCATTATGCACCTCCTTTGTTTGCTCAGCAAAAAATTGAGATTTACTTTTTGCTCATGAATGTATGCAAAAATTGTCTTTATGTCAATCTTTTTGGGCTTAATAACCTTGAATTTTAATGTGGAGAATTTCCCATTTGATTCTTCGCAAATGCCCCTGAAGCAATTTCATCATCCTTATCAGCCTTTTTCTTCGAGGATTATCTTTGCATCCTCTACTACTGCGTTATTAGGATAAGAAAATATGGGGTTAAGATCCATGGTAAAATTATCACAGTTTGAGCACTCGGTTCGGATTTACATTTGGCTGTTTCATAAAAAGCCAGTTACCATCTTAGATTTTCATAATTATGTAGAGTCACCTTTTCTAATCCGTCCATTATGCTTTTTGTTCCATCTGTCTTTATAATCTTCTTTAATTCATCCATTGTGGCAAAACTTCTCTTCTTGGCAGCAAGATAGGCAAGGTGAACCACTGCAACAGCCTCTTTTGCCTCTTCAGGGGCAAATTCAGGAGTTGTATCGTTCAATATACATTCAGCAAAATGTGTATCTTCATTTCGGAAGGAAATGGTATAATATTGAGGAAAAGGACCGTGTTCCAGTTCCGGGCTATAAAACTCCCCCCTTTGTTCTGCTTTTTCGTCTACGGAGAAGATCTGAACAGGCCTTTCCCAGGCATGATCTTCTAAGATAGTACCTTTAGTGCCGTGCAGCTCAAGCCGATTCGTAGGGATGTGTATGACAGCGGTAGAGACCGTTATGTCTACCATGGCACCGTTTTTATATCTAAGGAGAATCATTGCGGTATCTTCGCCTTTAGTGGAAGGGCTGTTTAGCGCCTTTCCACACCAGCATTGTGCTGACTCGACTTCACCAAGAATCCAGTTCAATAAAGAAAATTTGTGGACTCCCTGATCAATAAGGGCGCCTCCGCCTCCTTTATCATAGCTAAACATCCAATTGTTTGGATCTGTAATCTTTTTCGGATTATCATATGCACCTTCATAGGCCCGACCAAGGAATACATCACCGATTAATCCACGACTTAGTGCGTCTTTAATAAACCGATGAGCAGGAAGGAACCTGTGATTTTCTGCAATCATGAATTTTACGCCTGCTTTTTGAGTAGCAGCAATCATCTCATCGCACTCTTCAATGGTATTTGCCATAGGTTTTTCACACAATACATGTTTCCCGGCTTTAGCTGCAGCTATGGCAAGCGGTGCATGTAGATAATGGGGGACTATAATTAACACGGCATCAATATCGCTTTGAAGAAATTCATCTAGATCATTATAAGAATCCAGCTTATTTCTTTTTGAAAAACGTCCCAACTTCTTTTCGTCTACATCGTATGCAGCAATAAACTTTAATCTTGGATTATTCCTACTTGCCGACAAATGGAATGACGCCGCTTGCCCGCAGCCAATTATACCAAACTTCACAAATGCCATGAGGCATACCTCCTGTAAATATCTACAGTGTTCTCCATATTCCAATATGCGGATCTGGTTACGGCTATGTTGCGGTTTTCTTAAACCACAGCTTATGTGGTTACCTGTTTCAAACCCAGAATCCCAATAACAATGAGCGATATACACAGCAGGCGGACTAGATCTTTAGATTCTCCGAATAGAATGATGCCAAAAATAGCGGTGCCTACTGCTCCAATACCAGTCCATACTGCATAGCAGGTTCCAATGGGTATTGTCTTTACTGCTAAGGAAAGAAAATAGAAACTGATAGCCATACCAAAAGCCGTCCATATGCTAGGCCACAGGCGTGTGAACCCTTCTGTAAATTTAAGTCCAACTGCCCAGCCGACCTCCGCAAGACCTGCAATAAACAGATACCACCATTCCATATATCATTTTCTCCATTGCCTATGACGCTTGGTTAGGCAAAAGACGGGTTAAAACAATAGAGTTTATATGTCAACACATAATAGGCTGTTGACACATAACCTGAATTCTGTAATGTTTCATAATGATGGCAAAATGGAACAAGCCAAGTTCAAATCGAGTTAGATTAGAATAGGAGGGGTCAGGTCTTCAAACTTGACATAAGTATATAAT
>CAZVAH010000191.1:0-4367 GCA_964625035.1 uncultured Bacteriovoracaceae bacterium
CGAGATACTCCTTGTTTGTCTTTATCCTTTTACTCCTTGCATCTGCTGCATCCAGGATTGACTGATTTTCTTCTAACTCAAGATCCAGAGCACCTTTCCTTTCTTCAAGTGCTGTAATCTCTTCACCTACAGCATCAAGGGCCCTTTTCCTTGCAATTATAATACTATCAATCTCCTCGATCTTTTTAGGGATCCCCTCAATTTCGCTCTCTGCTTTAAAAATCTTTACTTCCACATCCTGCAAAGCAATCAAATCTTCTAGCAACGTTTTCAATCTCCAAACCCCTATATAGTTTTTAGCAATGATTTGCTTTCCATTGCAATTATATCTACATCGGGTAACCTCTGTGTCAAAATATTCGCAAGAGGTCTTACTATAATTTTTTCAGTTCCAAAATGTCCTAAATCAACAATATTCAACCCTGCTTCAAATGCATCAAGGGCCCTGTGATAAGTCACATCCCCGGTTACAAAGGTATCACATCCAGCTTTGAAGGCCTCCTCCCATAGATTCATCCCACTACCTGGACATATACCCACCTTATGCACATCCCTTAAGGCATCAACTATTCGAATATCCTCTTTACCTAAGGCGGATAAGGCTATTACCCACTCTTTAAGGGGGGTCGGCCTTTCTATATAACCTACCCGCAAAAGGCCTATTTCTGTAATACGCAAAAGCCCAAGGGATCCAGCAAGAATATCTGCCACGCCACCACTAGCTATGTCAAGATTTGTGTGCATACTTACCATGGCAATATCACCCTTTATGAGAAGATTGATCTTTTTGCCTATAGGGCTTGAAAGGTCTATCTTACTTATTGGGTTAAAGATGAGAGGATGATGAGTAACAATAAGGTCAATAGATCTCTCCCCTGCAAAGGAGATGGTCTCTAACGTTGAATCAAGTGCCACCAGGACAGTTCTTACCTCTTTTTCAGGATTTCCTAGCATGAGCCCTACATTGTCCCATTCCTGGGCCGTATCAAAAGGCGCTATGCCGTCTAGTGTGTCTATAACTTCTCTTAATTGCATATCCCCACAAAAGAGAAGGGGGTGCTTTTTTAAAGCACCCCCTTCTTACATCTTTAAGGGGCCAGGCCTTGGCATTTGACATTTTGCCCCAGTCACCTGACCCAATCGTACTTTCTGTTCTAATATGTCAAATATCAACACCTGACCCCTTTGTCTTTGGTGGGCCCACCTGGGATCGAACCAGGGACCTACCGGTTATGAGCCGGTGGCTCTACCAATTGAGCTATGGGCCCTCTCTCAAGGTTCCATATCCAATTGGAAACATAGTGTCAAGATCTATTTCCCCTCTATATCTTCCAAAATGTGCACTATATTTGTAGATCCTTCTAATTCCTTCAGCGTAGTATCTACTTGAGTTAGAGAATTTTGCAGGTGAGCCTTCATTTCTGCATCTGTCTCATTATTATACTCATCCTGGATTATGGAATGAAGGTTCCTAAAATATTCTATCTCCCTGTCAGGAAGGGATAGGATCTTTGGCACTTCTGTCTGAGAACCAGAAGATGTCTCCCTTAAAAACTTTATTACATCAGGGGATTCTGAGCGGGTAAGCCCATGTTGCATATCTGTATCAATGAACTCTATATTGTCATAATAGAAATTGAATACAGACCTTATCATATGAGACCTGTTTTTTGTAAGCTCTTCTATATATTGTTTGAACTCTACAAATTCCCTCTCAACAATCTCTTCATAATGTTTATCTGTAGCTTCATCTATAGAGAGATAATATCCTCTTGTCTTGGGATAAAAGAAGTCATAGTAGCAATACAAGCCGATAAACATAATAAAATCGCCCACTATATTACCATTTGTAGTACATGAACTGGTAGAGACAGCACCCCCCCGACTGATTATTTCATGCGGTGCCTTTATCAACCACGTGGTCCCAAAGATGCCAGGGATGTTGGTGATTGACTGATAGTTTACTCCCTTTGCCCTTATTTGGGCTACCCTTTCGGGATCCTTATAGACCAGGCCTAATGCCTTTAAATTCGGGATAAGGGCCGCAGATATATATCCATATTCATTGTCTTCATAAAAACTGAACTTGAGATACTCAGGGGAGATTACAGTAAGAAAATCAGTAGGGAAATTTACTAAGATTGGCTCTCCTTCTGTTTCTTTAATAGTAACAGGCGTCTCTTCAAGGAATTGCGCAAATTGACCAAACATATTCAGTGATATGATATCCTCGATGATACGTTTCATAATCTTCTTGAATTTGGCACTTGCCTTGCTGAATTCAAATGTATTGTAATCAAACAGAGGCTGCTTTATGGCAAGGCCTGTCCTGAATAGTGTCCCTGTGGGGCTAAAGTTTCTTGTTACCAGAACGCTTATTACATCCTGCCTTGATAGCATACGGGCATCCCAGCCTTTTGCTGGTGCTGACTCCATAAAAGCAAAATGGTGGCCTTTCTCATGGATCCTTTTTAGCCACATCTTCATCTCCTGTACCTTCTTCGCTGTATCACCCACACAGGATAGCAATACATTTGTACCCAAACCCGATGCAGTATCAAGCACCTTATCTATGCGCTCTTCACCTGCAAGATCCATGGCACGCACGTTGATATGCCTTATAGTGGATAAGACTTCCTTTTTATCCTTGGAAAGAATCTTGATAGATCGAAGCCCGTCTATCTCTACCACCTCCTGTCTATCTAAAGGTATCACATGGTCTCTTTGCGGCTCTTCATCGAGGTCCTGTTCTACATATCTTGTTTTAAGCGCAGGTTTGGTCTCTGACTTCATCTTATAGACAGGCTTGCCGTCATCATCATAACCATCTAGCACCTTTTCCTTCTCAGAGCGGATGCTCCCTGCAAGGAGTTGCTGGACTGCGCTAATATCTGCGGTAAAGGCACCAAACACTATATCTATCCACACATCCTTGTCAGATATCTTGCCCTCTTTTGCCCTTGCAAGTATAGCCTCATTATTCTCCATGGAGGCATAGATGGTCTGCAGACCCATCCTGCCGTTTGCACCCCTGATAGAAACATTTACTGCAGAGACTTCATCTCTTATATCCATTGAAAATTCTCCTTTCTACGGATATCTTTGGGGGGATAGCCCCTTTATTGGCTTATTATGATAGCAAGAGGGGAAAACAAAAACAAGATGAAAAGCTCTCAGCCTCCAGCAATGTAGAGCCAGTTTCCCTTTGGCGGGCTCTGCCAAAGGCGGAAGGGTATCAGCCAATGGAGGTGGCTCAGGCAGATATGTATAAGTGAAGAGGTTTCCATAACTACTTTTCTGGTCATTGCGAGGAGCTTTAGCGACGTGGCAATCTATTATGATTACAGGGAATTAGAGATTGCTTCACGTTTGTTCGCAATGACATTATGGGCATTATGCAAACCTATCAAGTGGTCATAAACTCGTATTACACAAAATCAGATATATCTGAGCCATTGCTGAGATTTTCATTAATATTAGAGAAATAGTCTTCAATCTCTGAGGCGCCCAATGTCTTTGTCTTGGCAGCAAACGCGGCTAGATCATCGGCAATCTCTTCATCACTTTTCTCCTGTAAACGTATGCCTTTCCAAGTAGTAATAAATTGTTCCAGAGTGGAAGATTTGGAGGTAGTTTCCTCATATTCTGCATCTAGTATATGTTGAGCTGTACCTGCAAACTCCATAGCAAGGTCAAGACCGTATCTTGAGAATGTATTACCTGCCTCATTTACCAGACTCGTGCTTAATGTGGTATTACCTGCCTCATTTAGATCGTGTGCGCTCGAAAGTAAGCCTGCAAAAGAACTGCCTTGATCCTTAGCTACAGCCTCTTTCCCCATATTAACAAAATTGTTAATCCCTGCGCTATTAAGGCCAGTCACTTGTGATTGTATAATTTCTCTGAAGCCTTCGGCGGCATCCTCATCTCCTGTCGCATTTATTTCATTGTAGAGATTCCCAACCTCCTTTGCCCTTTTAGAGATAACAAGGGCCTCCTGAGCTGAACCCAAAATGGATTGTGTAAGCTCTTTTTTGTCTGTTTCATTGGGAGAAAGGCCCAAAGACTGATAGATTGCATTAATTCCAGTAGATAAAGACTGCAATGCTGTAGTATTCATCTTGGTGATCCCCCTTTTCTGACTCTATCAATATGCTATATATACTCCCTTTCGGTCTCTTTGCCAAATGCTTTAGGAGGGCAAAGCTCCGCCCAGTTTTATACATGGGGGATGGAGGATAATAAAAATGGCTATAAAGTGGGCTTATTGGTTGGGATGGACGCTATCTAAACGTTATTTATATTCAAAATTTGATACAGTCGTAAAAAGTAACTGAGCATGTCATTGCGAGGAGCTTAAGCGACGA
>CAZVAH010000192.1:0-4359 GCA_964625035.1 uncultured Bacteriovoracaceae bacterium
AGGCAATTTCTTACCACCCAGCATCTCTAAAAATGCCCCCCCCGCGGTAGAGATGAAATCTATCATATCCATATTCCCAGTCTTTTTCAAGGCCGCATCCGTATCGCCTCCCCCTACAATAGTAAGGGCATTAGATGATGCAAATGCATCACTAATAACGGTGGTGCCTGATGCAAATTCCTCTATCTCAAACAAACCCATAGGGCCATTCCACACCAGTGTTTCACACGCATCTATAGCCTCTGTAAACAACGTGGCCGTAGCAGGACCTATGTCTAGCCCCATGAGATTATCCGGAATTTCCTGAATTGTCTTTATTACAGGAGTAACTCCAGCTTTAGGCTCCGGCCCACATATGCAATCCACTGGCAGATAAAATTTTACCCCCTCCTTCCTTGCCTGCTTCATAATCCTTAAAGCAGACTCCACCAGATCCTCTTCTAGCAATGATTTTCCTACACTTTGGCCTAATGCCTTTATAAAGGTAAATGCCATGCCCCCTCCGATAATGAGCTTATCCACCCTGGCTAAAAGATTCTCTACCACCTCCAGCTTACCAGACACCTTCGCCCCACCAATCACAGCGGCAAAGGGGCTCTCAGGGGTCTCTAATGCCTTACTAATGTGCTTTACCTCGCTCATCATAAGAAAGCCAAAAGCCTTGTCCTTTAGATATTTACACACTCCCACATTGGATGCATGCGCCCTGTGAGCTGTAGCAAACGCATCGTTTACAAAACAATCGCAAAAGCTCGCAATCTCTTTTGCAAACTTGGGATCATTCTTCTCTTCTCCTATATGAAAACGAAGATTTTCCAAGAGCAAGACATCGCCCGGCTTCAAACCATCCACCATCTTCTTAACGCTAGCCCCTATACAGTCAGGCGCCATGCTCACGCTAATACCAAGAATTTCTGACAGCCTCCTTGCCACAGGTATCAAACTCATTGACTTCACCGCCTTACCCTTTGGCCGTCCAAGGTGAGACATCAATATTACACGAGCTCCTTTATCAATTGCATACTTTAGAGTAGGCAGCACTGCCTTTATCCGTGAATCATCTGTAATGACCCCGGAAGAATCCAAAGGGATATTAAAATCCACCCTGATCAAGACCTTACTACCTTGAAGATTCAAATCCTTGATAGATCTTATACTCATTAAAACCCCCTTAACGTATTAACTCCTATGTCTATAACATAGACCACGTAAAAGATCTGATTGTCTTGTGGTTAGTTGATACTCCCTGCAACGCAGAAAAGGCCTTTTTAACTCTCCCAAAAAGAACTGAGGATTTGTATATTCTATAGTATGGCTAGCCATCTGCACATCTTTTTTTATTATAGCAGGTAAGCACCTTATTATCATGTGGTTTTCTCTATAGTATTAATGGGTAATGTGTGTCAACCGGATTTCAAAAAAGGGGAGATCCTGATAGTTTTTAGATTGACAAATATATAAGAACTAATAAGATAGAAAAGACTCTAATAATAAATTAATTTCATCTATGATCATTTGTCTTATATAGTATAGAGGAGGTGCCAATGACTAGTTTTAAAGATCGTATTATTCGTGCTGCCAAGCTGGATGTTAGCCTGTATGAAGAGGTTGAGGCCGACAAAGGTGCACTGGGCCAAGCCACATGGGTTGTTATTCTCTCCAGTATAGCAGCTGGAATAGGGAGTGTTAAAATTGGTGGGGTTGGTGGAATCTTAATAGGAACTATTACAGCTCTTATTGGATGGTATGTGTGGGCCTTTCTCACATATTTTATTGGAACAAAACTCCTTCCAGAGCCCCGAACAAAGGCGGATTACGGCGAGTTGCTTAGGACTATCGGCTTTTCAAGTTCTCCTGGTTTGATCCGAATATTGGGTATTATTCCTGGCCTGCAATGGATTATCTTTACGATCGCATCGATCTGGATGCTAATAGCAATGGTGGTTGCAGTTAGACAGGCCCTTGACTATACGAGCACGCTGCGTGCTGTAGGTGTATGTATAATTGGCTGGATTGTTCAAATCTTAATAATCGCGCTATTCCTTTCTGTCTTTGGGGGTTTTGGAAAGCCAATCTGATTTTTCATACAAAATCTCTCGATAGGCCTTATTCTTTAATCCAGAGAGCCTGAATATGGTTACCTCTTCAAAACCATATTGTCTTGCTAACTCCAGATCATGTCTCAACTCATCAGGACTTAGCAATCTCTCCATCCCTAATATCCCTGTATCTATTAAACCCAAGGCAACCCCCCAAGGGTTTCCCTTTTCTATCCATTCCTGGTAGATACTAAACCATACATGCGGATCCCTTGCCTTTATCAAAGAGGAATAATACATACCTATCCTCTTTTCTACCTTGGACGGATGAGCTGCTATCTTCCCCACCAAAGACATTATCCCTCTTGGCCATGGATATTCAGCAGTGTGTATTCTCACCCCTACCCTTGATAACTCTTCAGCCATGTCAAGCATAAGCCTTTTATTTCTCTTAAATTTAGGGATGCCTTTCAAGATCAACCCTGGCCTCAGGATAGGGATTTCTGCATCCCAAAGGATTTTAAGGTCCTTACCTTCTTTCTTTATCTCCTGGCAAGATTTCTGCATGGCTTCAATATTGGCAAACGGCGAAAACCAGTATCCATCCCTTCTGCGCAGTACTGGCCAATAAGCAAACCTTATAGCATCATTGTATCTTTTGGCGATCTCAACCCATGCCTTGAATCTTTCCATACCGGGTGCTGCTATATATAATAATGCACCAGATTCCATATATCCGGTCAAGGCAAGGATCTCTTCAGAAGGAAATTCTTCAAAAAAGTTAATTCTCATAATAATACCTACCCCAAACCCCTCCTGTATTTAGCTGGCCCTGGCATAGCCTTTATGCCAGGGCCTTAGCAACCTGCAGGTTAGTGGGTCAGTATATGTGCAACTTGGTCACGAGATAGTTATTGGATAGCTCGGTGCCGACAAAATCGATATTTAAGGGGATGCTAGGGATGAGATTTTCCAGAAGACCCATCATAGGTATCTCTATATCTATCATCTTTTTCAACGTGTTATTAACGATTGTATTGGCTATGTCCCCACCAATCTGAAGCAGCAGTGCGGGGTTAGTGGTATTGTTGTAGAGGATCATCATAAAGGATTCGGACTGCTCCAGGTCCATACCGCCCTGTATACGGATACCGTCATCAGTCTCACTCACAGTGACCTTCAAGGCAGCATTTATATCAATACTGATCCTAGCATGGGAGGGATATGACGACGGGACTAGGCATGCGTTATAGACTTCTATGATCATGTTTGGCACGATAAACCTGCCAAAATCATGAACTTCGCCCATTGTCTTTAATAACGGTTCGCCTGAGAAGTCGAATATGGGAGGCGTGTCCAGATATGCATAGGCCTCAAGGTCCTTAGATGCAAGTGGGCCCAGCTGCTCCTTGAACAGCTCGGTCACATCCATACCCTGTATAAAACCAGCCTGGGTCAAGGCAGACACATTCTGGTTCATCATGTCATCACTGATGGCCATGATCAGGTTCTCATCTTCAGTGAAGTATATCTCAGGTAATGGATCACCAGGTGTTGCATAGAACTTATCAAGTTTCTGAAGATCTGGATCTGTGAACTCAGCTGAGAGACCGAGGTTTATGGTCATATCATCATCAGTAGAGGTAAAGATGCCTTCATACATAAACCATGTCTCAAGCTCTACCCCCTCTATCTCTTGTCCAATCTCCTCTACAAAAGCAGCAATTATATTCGTAAGGTCATCCATATTCATGAGGGGCATATCAAGATCGGCCTCGGCGAGCATACCTGGCAACATATCAATAATCAAGGGCACGAGCCAGTCCGGCAGTTCAATTCCTATGATCTTAACATGCGGACCACTGAGTTCCATAGTACCAACAGTAAGATCCAAGGATGCAATAATCTGGTTAGTCTCTTGGTCTTGGCTGAGAATCAATCCTACATTATCCATTAATACATTCTCTTCTGCCCAGATCGTGAGAGGAGTGGGTATAAAACCGAGCAAGTAAGCCATTCCATGGATATAAAGGGCTGCTTCGGTGCTGCTTTCGGGATTAACCCCCTCAGCAGGGGCTATGTCTATGTTTGTAAACAGGTTGCCCCCTGCTTGAATATCTACGTCTACGTTCATGTCGCCAAAATAGAGCTCGTTAACCTCCACGGTCCCCATCGGTATCCCACACAGTTTCAAATCCAACACCATCGGTAACTCGAAGAGCTCGTAAATCTTTGCTTTGACTAATGCTGATGACGCCATTTCCATAAAGTCTTCGGTCATGGATAACAGGACTGCATCGTCCACCACCCCCTCTGCCCC
>CAZVAH010000193.1:0-4349 GCA_964625035.1 uncultured Bacteriovoracaceae bacterium
ATATAAACCCGCATGAGCGCTTTACGCTCACAACCAAGGATGAAAATATTTTTGGGATGAGAGAAACATCCATCCCTGAAAACCGGCCACTGATCCCCGACCCCTATTTTCATATAAACTTCCATGTCCTGTCGGACACAACCATGCATGAAAAAGATTGTTTTTTATGAATAACACTATTCACTTCATTTAAACCAATCAAACCAATAAAACTATATAACAACTTTTTCATATAAACCCCATCATAGCAGACCATGTTGTATTATGTTAAGTGTAAAATATGCCCTAGACTTCCATTCTTACAAGATATATAATTTCGTTATATGGATATGCGGATGGATTAAAAAGGGAGGCTATATGGATTTGTTTAATGCATTTGATGAGAAGAAAAGTACCTTATGCGGTCAGTGTTTTTATCAATGTCCTGTTATGGAACTACCCCTTGATGTGGCAAAGGATGAGATAGTAAGGCTTGTAAATGACGATGAGACAAAGTATGTCTTGCAGAAGTGCACAAGTTGTTTTGCATGTAATTTTATATGTCCTGAGGCATGCAACCCTGCCCAGCTCATACTTGACAGGTGGCATGAGAAATATATTAGGAGAGGTCTTCCCATAAGGGCTAGGTATTTTATCCCACACGCTAAGCCCAATTTCAGGACATATGTATTAGACAGGCTGCCCGAGGATGAGAAGAAGCTTGTGGAATCATGGGATGACACCTCAGAGTGCGAGGAGATATTCTACCCAGGGTGCAATGTGATAACATCCCCTTATCTGACAAAGACAAAGTTGTTAGAAGGCCTTACAATAAGAGGTTCGCTTGATATGTGTTGCGGGGAAATGTACTACCGCATGGGGCTTTATGATCAGATTGAGCAGACGGCAAAGAGGTTGGGGAGATATTTTAATGAAATGGGTGTGAAGAAGATGATCATCCCGTGTACTGCTGGCCGTAATATGTTCACCAATGTACTGCCCAAGTTTGGTGTGAAGTTTGATTTTGAGGTTCAACATATGCTCCCCTGGATCTTCGATAAGATGGAATCTGGTGAGATCGAGATCAAGAAAAAGCTGGGTATGACGGTGACGATACAGGAGTCTTGCTATGGGAAGATGTTTGGGGATACATACCTTGATATTCCAAGAAAGATATTAGAGCGGATTGGGGTCACTGTAGTAGAAGAAACCCTCTGTAGAGAAAAGGCCCTGTGCTGTGGCATTGCCGGAGGTTTCAGTCCCTCATCAGGCTTTCATCCCTTACATATTGCCCTCTCCACTATAAGAAGTTTAAGATTAGCCCAAAAGACAGGGGCACAAGCTCTGGTGGGCTATTGTGCTGGATGCCTTCAGATGCTCTCTGTAGGCCAGATTTCCTATCCAATTAAAAAGATGCCGATCTATCATATCTTAGAGCTTGTACAGATGGCTATCGGCGAAACACCGGACAGACGAAATGTGCCAAGGGCATGGCAACTGTTTGCAGGCACCCTGATAAATCAATTCCCAAAGGTGATCTCTACCAGGAGATTTTATTTAGAAGATATAGAATAGTAAATAGTGAATAGACTTGCATCCAGATAATGTCTGGAGTGCATTTTGTATGAAAATGGCTGTCAGTTGAGAGTTGTCCGTGGTCGGTTGTCAGTGGAGAGGATCATCCTATCCGGGGATTTACAACGGACAAACCACGACGGACTACTGACAAGGAGAGTTAAAGGTCTTCTCATGGTTGATAGATTTTCATCCTTGGTTGTGAGCCCCTGCGCTCATGAGGGTTTATATGAAAGGATCAAAAATGGATTCTAATAGTAAATTTCGCTGGTTTAGAGAAGATGTATGCGATCGTTGTGGTATATGCCTTGAGGAATGCCCTGTGGTAAACCTTGAAAAGGATGTGGCAGTAAGAGACATTAAGGCCCTTATCGAGGGAGATATGGATAAATCCCTGGCATTTAAGCGCTGTACCACGTGCAATATGTGTGACCTCCTCTGTCCCAAGGGGGCAGATCCTTATGAACTCATACTGGAATGTTTTGATAATTGGGGAAAGAGATATGGGCTGCCATACCTTGCCAGGATGGTTTTCCCAAATGAGCCTGAGAACATATGGTCATGTATACGACCTTTAATGGATGCAGATGAAGTCTCCCTTTTGCATACATGGGAGAGGAATTTGGATACACCTAAAGAAGAGGTCTTGCTTACAGGTTTTTACACCAACCTGGTACCCTATCTGGCACAGGTAAGTGTTCTTAATGACTTAAAGCCCATTATAGCAGGGAGTGAAGGTCTGTGGGGTTGCGGTGGTGATACCAATAAGCTTGGACTTATTGGCCTGACCTCTCAGGTAGTAGAATTACTCATGAATAAATTCTCTGAAATGGGTGTTAAAAAGGTATATTGTTTTATGGAGGCAGAGGCTGCCATGTTAAGGGAGATATTGCCTGCCAGATACGATGCCAGGTTTGAATTCGATGCCCTGCCTTTAGATTATTGGATATTAGAAAGACTTAAAGATGGCAAAATAGAGGTAAAAAACAGGCTCAACATAAAGGTTACCGTCCATGACAATTGTATGTCCAGATACCTCGGTATGGAGCCTCAGAGGGTTATTCGGGAGATAATAGGCCATGTTGGTGGTGAGATTGTTGAGATGGAACACTTCAAGCTTAATGCGCTTTGTTGCGGATGGGCTGCAACCATCCCTACTCTTTATGGGACAGGTTCTGATAATCCTCTGTCAACCTTGCTTTACCTGCTTTCCAGCCTTTACATGCGTTTAGAAGAAGCTCATGCCACAGGTGCAGATGCCATAGTTACCAGTTGTCCTGCGTGTTATATATTCCTCACGCTTATCAGTATGCTCACAAATAGCAAGATGGCAGTGTATCATCCCTTAGAGATAGTGGAGATGGCTGGAGGGTATTATGAGCCCGGCTCAAAGGCAAATAAAAGATGCTGGGATATCCTCTCTGTGGCCACAAATCTTATGTTCAACTGGATAGTCTCTAAAGAGAATAGAACGCGCTTTTTCCCAAGGCCTATCCGCCTAGGGCGGACCAAGAAGGTAGAACCTATCCCTACTCCAGGGGATAAAGACATCAAACGGATAAAGGCAATATCCGCCTTTTACAGGAGCTATTTTGTTCAGAACCCTGTCACAAAGGCATTTGTTGGATATGTGGTAAGGATAGTGATTGCCCTCTACAGGATTATATTAAAGAGGCAAGATATCGTGATTGGAAGGGAAGTATAATGAACAAAGAAGACTTAAGAGATGTCCTAAACTGGGATAAATGTGAGGAGTGTGGGCAGTGTCTCATGAATTGCAGGTATATGGATTTCTCTGAGCAAGAGGCCATAGAAGAAATTAAAAAGATCAATAAAGGAGATGTGGCTTCATCAAAGGTGATGAAGGGATGCATAAGCTGTTATGCGTGTGATGCCTTTTGTCCCAATGATGCACATCCTTATGAACGTATACACTACAATTGGAATCAGAGGTATAAAAAGGATGGCCTGCCCATAAGGGCCAGCTATTTGATGCCGACGAAACGGCCCAACTTCAGGCAGGATCTGCCCTATTCATCAAAGGAGAAGGCCCTGCATGAGAAATGGGCAAGTCAGACTCCTCCTGCAAAGGTGGTCTTGTATCCGGGGTGCAATCTATTGAGTATGCCGCTACTTGCTCAGGGTAAGATCTTTGATAAACTCCCTGTATGGGGCAGCTGGGATCTGTGCTGTGGTGAGATGTATTTCAGGATGGGATTTCTTAACCCGGTGACAAAGATCGCTGAAAAGCTCACCATGTTTTATAAAGATAAGGATATTGAGGAAATGGTATTTATATGCCCTGCTGGGTATAATATGTTTACAAATGTGCTACCCAAGCAATTCGGCGCTGAGTTTTCCTTTAAGACCACATTCTTTACAGACTGGTTTGCCAATGAATGGGATAAAGGCACATTTGAGGTAAGGAAGAGGCTGCATGAAGATGTGGTTATGCATGATTCCTGTCACGCACGTATATTAGGCAATGATTTTATGGATAGGCAGCGTTTCTTATTAGAAAGATTAGGCCTCACTATTCATGAGATCCCTCAGAACAAGGTCCATGGCCTGTGCTGTGGGATGGCTGCTGGTTGCAATAAATATAGCGGCCTCGACATATTTTTGAATGGAATGAGGCAGCTATGGGCACTGGACAGGGCAGGTGGTGATGAGGCTGCCATATACTGTACAGGCTGTTTATTGACCTTAAGTTGCATAAGGCTTTTGAATCCATTTGGGAAAAAACTGGTACATACCCTGGAGTATGTAAGAGAAGCCCTTGGTGAAGATGTGCC